>NZ_JAKGTE010000050.1:0-30260 GCF_022324665.1 Clostridium sp. YIM B02500
CTAGTACTAGTTTGTGTAAAAATAGCTATGCTATGCATAAGTGTATTTCTAAGTTTGGATATCTATATAGATAATCCAACTAAGACCTGAACTTATTCATATAACTCACCGAAATGAATAACATACTTTTGTTCCAGTTTCTAGTTGGGGTATATTTCATAGTATAGATCTAACTTATAATTGGCTTATCTATAGATAAACAATTTAATAATTTCATTTATACTTTGCAATAAATACCATACTAGAAAGCAGAAACATTTTTATAACCTCAAGGGTCATAATATGCAACAGGCATTGAAAATGAGCTGTTAAAAGCCCTTAAGTAGTGAACCCGAATCTTTGATTCGGTGTGAATCACTTACTCAGCGAACTTGTGTGAGTCGAGTTTCCTCTAAAGGTTGTCCCACTAATGCTTGTCACAATGAAATTGGGAACAAGCATTAGTGGTGAAGCCTGCAATTTAGTGCTTTCAGCGAAATTTTCATAGTCCTGTGAAATAACAATGTTTCTCCTTTCGGTGGATTATTACATAAGTCTAAGTTATATATTGTTTATCTACAATTTCCAGAGAAAAAAGCAAAGCACTAAGAATCTTCTTAGTGCTTTACTTTTATTTATTATAGTCCTTGTTCATAGCTTTCTATCATTCTTTTTACCATTTCTCCACCAACGCTACCGTTTTGTCTTGAAGAAAGGTTTCCTTTATCCATGCTTTCATAATTGCTTAATCCAACTTCTGAAGCAACCTCTGTTTTTAATCTGTTTAACCCTTGTTTTGCCTCTGGTACTAATGTTCTGTTTCTTCCACTATTGTTTGAAGCCATATGAATCTACCTCCCTTAATTTTTTTTATTTTGTTTGGCAGTAATATCTTAACCACTATCACAAAATATAATCTATAAAAATGTTAACAGAAGTAGTACAGATAGCTTGTATTAGTTAATTTTAGATATTCATCCTTAAACTATAATCTCATATTTATTTTTAATAAGTGCTTTCATAGCATTATCCACATCTTTTTCCTTAACAAGGATATAATCAGTATCATAAGTGGAAATTGCAAATATGCTTATACCACTTTTCGCTAAAATCGTACTGATTGATGAAAGAATTCCTACTAATGAAAAGTCCAGCTGACCTTCAACCTTTAGAATTCTCCATTCTTTTTCGCATTTAACTTCATCAGGTATATCTTTTTCAAGGCATACTATTGATAATTCATCACATGTCTTTGTTATAGAAAAAAAATCACTGTTTTTTATCCATTCAGGAATTGATTCGTTGTTATTTAATCTGCACACTCCATATTTTTCTTCTAATAATCTGATAGTTAATATTTTTTCCGACATATCTTTCTTTCATCCTTTCTTCTCATTTTTAAACGCCTTATTTATCGCAAATTTATAGTTTAAAATATACAAAAAAAAAGCCAATAAAAATATTATTAAAATACTTCTCAGGCTTTTATCCTTTAGTGAATACAATTAACTTTAAAGTTTATCTTAGAACCGCTAATCATGTTGAACTATTGAATCAAAAAAACAATTCAGCCTTAATTATTACATGTTAAATTTATTCATCTATTCTAACATAATGTAAAATTTCAATCAACGTCACATATTATTGTATATATTTCGATTACGATTTTTCATTTATAATTTCACTAAATTAGGTGTTTATTTATTCCTAAAATGTGTAGAATACATTGCAATCTGAATACTTTCTTACTCAAAAAATATATTAACTTTACCTCTCTTTAGCCCCCCATAATTCCAATATGATAGTTAATTATTAGGTAATGCTGAAATTGGAAATGCATGTTTCTTTATTTTATATGCAAGATCTAGTTTAGTATCATCATCTATTTGACTCAATTTATAGTTCCATACTCTTGTATTTTCATCAACATCTTCTTCTGCATTGCAACCTATAACATTCCCTGGTACTTCAACTTCATTAATAAATTCTATATTTTTAATATAACTGTATACTTTTTGATCATCAGTATTATTTTTTATTAAGTTATCTATTGCTGATTTATTGAATTTTACATCAATTGTGTATACATCATCTTTTCCCTTTGTTCTTTTTAAATCAGTCATTGTTGCTAATCCACTTGAATTTATTTTTTCCTCTAATTCTTTAATATCTTTGAACTCATATGTGATTTCTTCAATATTCATATTATCTTTAAAATACTTATTAAAATTATATCCATTTTCTTTAGCCCATTCATGATCAATTACATCATTTTTTAATTTTGTTGATATAAAATCATCATATACAACTTGCAATTTTACAATACCTGACCCATTTTCATTTATTACAGTAGAACTTCTTAAATCTATATCTCTACATCCAAGTAACATAATACCTAAGATTAATATAAGTGAATTAAAAATTGTTCTTTTCATTTTACTCATTAGTTCTCCTCCTAGATGCATATTTTTCTATACTACTATAGTACCCAAAGATAGATTGTATATGCATAACTACATTAAGCTTACCCTAAGTTTCATACAAACTTAAGCCATCCCCCTGCCTCTTTATTTTAGGGCATTCTAACTAATTTCAGGCTCAAATTTCTACTCACTTTTAACATAAAAATATTATCCAAATTAAATTACTTTTAAAAATAATAAAGGGTAGTTAACGAACTAAAATCGCAAACTACCCTTTATAGACTATTTTGTATGTAGGAACTTTTCATAACTCTCTATTTTATCCTCTCTGTTGGTATTCTTTATCCAATTATTATATTCCAAGATAACTTTTTCTATTGTTGTTACGTTTAATTTATTATTTCTTTTTCTTTTCATTTCTGCATACATATTAATTTTAATTATATTTCCCATTTCATTGCCCTCCTTTCTATATAATATAACTTTGATATTAATTTTGTGTGTATAAAAATATTAAGAAATAGTTAAAATTTAATTATATCTTCTAACGTAGATAATTTTAAAAACGCTCTTTGTATAGATACAACAACTACAGCCTATACTTATGCGTATACCTCACCGAAATGAATAATATACTTTTGTTCCAGTTTCTAGGTAATTCTAATGGGTGATTCTAAGGCTATAAAGTTGCCCCCAAAGTGCTAGCCTCAAAGAACAAGCGCTCACAGAGAAAGTTCGAAGAACGAAATATAAAATGCTCATAGAGAAAGTTCTGCTTACCAAATGTAAAATTTGGAGCATCACTTTTCGATTCTCACTTTTTGAACTAGCACATTTGGAATAGTTCAAAGGAAACTCGACTCACTTCGTTCACTGAGTAATTTCAATTGACCAAATCATAGATTTGGAATTTCAATTAAGAATCACATCCATCAGAATTACCAATGAAACATTCCACAAAAGTATATTACTCATTTCTAGTTAAGATATATTTAATAGTATAAATCTAACTTATAGTTGAATTATCTATACTCACCGCTTATATTTTGTTACTAATCAAGATATTATCTTTTATTTACAAATTATAAATCAAGCTGTTGGTTGGTTTATCTATCCCTCCCTATGCTCAAAATCCCATTATTGTAACTGTTCAAGCTAGCTTAACTTTGTAGCATGTCCATTCTCATCAAAGCGATATCCGTATATATCTATATTGGTAATTAACTCGCCAGTAGAATAAGTTAGATAATCGTATCCACCTACATTAAACCATCCAGTAACCATGGCTCCATCTGTTCCAAAGTAGTACCAGTTACCATTTATTTTCTGCCATCCTGTCTTCATTGATCCATCTCTAGAGTCTCCAAGGTAATACCACTTATTATTTTTCAATAACCATCCTGATTTCATTGATCCATCATCTGAATTCCCTAGGTAATACCAATAATCTCCACTCAACTTCCAATCATAAAGCATCCAGCCTTCACTATCAAATAGATACCACTTTCCATTTATTTTTTCCCAACCATTCTTAGTATAACTTCCATCAGTGTGCCTATACCACCATCTATTATCCTTTATAATCCATTGTCCTGGTTTAGTAACATTACTTATTAGAGCTCCATCAGTAAATGAATTTATGTCACAATCTTCACTTACCCCGTTTACTCTGCCAGTTTCAGTATATTGATGCCCTACCCTATTGGTAAAGAAATTTGATGGCAAATTCCAAGGATCATTGTTATAGTTAGCCTCCCAGAAAGGCATATCCTGTATAACTGATTTTGCATTAGTAAGGTAACTTATAAAACTTGTATAACTGTAAATGCCTAATGGAATAGACGTTAGCTGGCCAAATGCAGTAACAAATCTTGTAACATAATCTGCAAGTCCGCTAAAGTTAGTTTCTACATCCATCATAGGCACTAGATCCCAATTATAATCTTTTATCTTATTATAAAAATTCTGGGCTTGTGCTTCTGGAGTACTTGTCCCAACTAAAAAATGATATGCTCCCACTTTTAAGTTATTATTTTTGCATCCACTATAAAATAGTTCCATTTTGCTATCTCTAAATGTTGCCCCCTCTGTTGCCTTTAAATAAACATATTGAACCCCATCTCCTGCAACAGCTCCAAAATCTATATTTCCATTGTTATTTGATACATCTATACCTTTTATATACCCCATAATTCATACTCCCTTTCGATTTTCATATTTATAAAGAGTAACCCTAAAGGGTTACTCTCAAATATTCAGTTGCTATTGTTCCATTAACTTATTGCTTTTATTTATTTTCTTTAGAATCTGAAGCTTGGACAGTTTTTGCTTCATCATTTGTAGTTTGGTCGCTTAATCCTGGTGTACTAGTATCAACTATAATTCCTAGCATTGTTAAGATTGTTAAAATAGTATTAACAATTTCTGTATAGTTATTAGGAATTATATTTAACCCTAACTGTTGCACTAATAATGCTATAGCACTAGCTATTGCAACCCAAAAGGCTTTGTTTTTTAATCTTGCTTGAAGATCAATACCTAACATACCTATCTTCACCTCTCTTCTTTTATATATACATAATATGAATTAAAACTCTTAATGGCGACTTAAAATTGAACTAACAGTACGAATTCTATTTTATAAGTGGTACTATCATTCATCACTTTAATACCTCTTAAAATATATATGTTTAAAAATATATTATGAATGCCATTTTTACAATCCATCTAAGTTTTAATCTAAGTAATACCTTAAATTTATATTAAAGTTATTTATTTAAAGAAGAGGCAATGTAATATAAATCTCAAATAAAAATAGAGATAATATTTTACTAAGCACAGAAATATTATCCCTACTTTCAGCTAAACTAATTTTATTGTGATTTATTTTATAATATACACTCAATGCTAGTTATCTTTGCATCTCCCGTAAGCGGCTTATAAATCATCACTTTCGAAATACCTTGTCCATTATGCGCTGCAACCTTTGACTTACATATAAAACAATAATTTGTTCCATTTACGCTCTGAGTAGCTAAGATTTTAGGTTCATACTCAACACCAATTAATTCACTTAATGCTGTCTTAAGCACATTTATATCATCATCTGTTATGTTATTGTGAACTTTCCATCCTCTTGATATCTTCATATAATTCTCCTCTCATTTATATCCCCTTAAATTTTAGAAAACGATTATATAACATTCGATTTACTATAGCATATTCATATTATTCGAATTTTTTAACTAATTTCCAAAAGAAAATTTAGAAGTGCAGCAAATTTGCTTTAAAAAATAAAATATAGAAGATCAATTGTAATATTCATTGATGATTATAGATATCCGACTTCAAATCTAGATTTATGTGGTGATAAAACCAAATAATAAAGAGAAGCGTCCCAAACATTATGAAACACTTCTCTTTAACTATTCTATTTAATTAATAACAAACTTTCTAACGCTGTAAATTCACTTTCCTCATAACATCTTTCATAGTTTGAGCTCCATATTTATTAATAAGATCTTTAACTATTGCTCTATGAAATTCCTTTATAGTTTTTTCCTTCAATTCATTATCACAAATAGAATTGTAATCAACTTGATTATTCATATTTTTCTCTCCTTTTGACTTATATTCATAATGTGCATAATAAATAATATTTTATACATACTTTATTTAAAAATATTTTATATACACTATGAAATACGCTTTAAAGTTAAAAGGAGATCTTTAATATCTATTGTCTATAAGAATCTCTTTTCAAAAATATAAAGTGCTTTCTATAAATCTTTTCCATTAGTAGAAATGACCTCTTTGTACCAGAAAAAGCTCTTTTTCTTACTACGCTTTAATGTACCTTTGCCTTCATTATCTTTATCAACGTAAATAAAGCCATATCTTTTTTTCATTTCTCCTGTGGATGCGCTTACAAGATCTATACATCCCCATGGAGTATATCCAATAAGATCAACCCCATCAATATTAATTGCATCTCTCATAGCTTTGATATGTTCCCTTAAATAATCAATACGATAATTATCTTCCACATATCCATTTTCATCTGGAGTATCAACAGCTCCTAATCCATTTTCAACTACAAATAATGGCTTTTGATAACGATCATACAAAGAATTTAAAGTGATTCTAAGTCCAAGAGGATCAATCTGCCACCCCCATTCACTTGCTTTTAAGTATGGATTTTTTAGTGTAGCAAATACATTACCTTCTGTTTGTGCATTTATTTCTGGATCAGCACTAGTCAATCTTGATGCATAATAGCTGAAAGAAATAAAATCAACAGTATTATTTTTTAATAATTTTTCATCCTCTTGTTCAATTTTTAGTTTTATATTCATTATTTCAAACATCTTCTTTGCATAGTTTGGGTATTCACCACGAGACTGAACATCAATAAAGAAATAGTTTTCCCTATCCTTCTCCATAGCTTTCCATACATCTTCTGGATTGCAAGTATTTGCATACGTATTACCAGCTGCAAGCATACAACCAATTTTAAAATCTGGATTTATCTTGTGTGCTATTTCAGTAGCTTTTGCACTTGCAACTAATTGATGATGTGCTGCTTGGTACTTTATAGCATCTTCATTTTCTCCTTCTTCAAAAACTAATCCTGCACCAATGAAAGGCAGATGTAGCAGCATATTTATTTCATTAAAAGTAAGCCAATACTTCACTTTGTCTTTATAACGTTCAAAAATCACTTCACATAATCTTTCATAATAATCTATCATTTTGCGACTTTTCCATGAACCAATTGTTTCTACAAGATGCATTGGTACATCAAAGTGAGTTATAGTAACTAATGGCTCAATCCCATATTTATGGCACTCATCAAAAACATTATCATAAAATTTTAATCCTTCCTCATTTGGCATTTTATCGTCTCCGTTTGGAAATATTCGTGCCCAAGACAAAGATAGACGGAAAGTCTTAAAACCCATTTCAGCAAATAATGCTATATCTTCTTTATAGTTATGATAAAAATCTATTGCTTCATGACTTGGATAATAATGTTCTTCATCGCATTTCATCATTTTCATCTTTCCAAGCATCACTGGAAATCTGTCTTTGCCTGCTGGAATTACATCAACTGTAGATAAACCTTTATTACCTTCTAAGTATCCTCCTTCGCACTGATTCGCTGCTGTAGCTCCGCCCCATAAAAATCCTTCTGGAAATTCCTTTATTTCTGAGTTATCATTCATCTTATTGTATCCTCCATATGTTTAAAAATATTATAAAAATAAAACTTCTTTTTGTTGTGACAATAACTATACTAGTTTTGCGATACAGTTATTGTCTGAGATACTGTAATAGGTTTCATGCTTGCTTTAGATTTAGTTTCTTTATTTAATTGCTGGTCAGACAGCCATTCCATAAGCGTTGTTACTTTTCCATTTATTATTGCGGAACATTGGTTATTATATACGTATATCCATGACCAATGACCCATATATTCATATGGTGTTCCATCTGCTTTTTTGTATAAACCTGTAGTATCAATTACATTATCAAAAAATGAAAAATGAACATTTGTATCACCTGCTTGCACTAAGCGATTATAAGTTGGAACCACATAATCAGTTGGAGGTACTGTTGTATCTGTTTTAGCTGCTGTAAACCAAATTGGCACTTTCTTAAACGCTTCAATATCTTTATCAGTAATCAATGTATCCTTTAGCGCCTCACAAGTTGGGAACGCTGCTGCAAAATAATCAGTATAATCACGTATCATAAGCATTGTCATATAGCCACCATTAGAGTCTCCACCTATATAAATTCTGTTTGTGTCAATATTACTATTCTTTGAGACATAATCTTTGATTAATGACATAAGAGCTTTTTCATACTTTGAGCTTCCATCTCCAAAACCAGTAAATCCATCCATCCAAAAAGTTGGTGCTTGAGGTGCCAAAATATATGCACCGTTAAAATATGCTTGCATGTCTTTTGATGAAAAATTTACAGCTTTATTGCCTGATATAGGTAAAAGCCCATCTGTTCCCCCTTCACCAATGCCGTGTAACCAAATAATTAATGGTTTTTTACTATAATCATTTTCTGGTGTATAGCTTGCATATTTTAAAGTAACGTTATCATAAGTTGCACTTCCAATTTTAAAATCATCAACAAGCTTTTTAGTTCCACCCGCAAATTTATTTATAACTAAGCCAGAAATTTCACCTGAATCCGTAACGATATCATTCTTCTGCTTAATTGTAAAATCACAATTAACCCAACCATTAAGATTAGTAGTTAAATTATAGTTAATCGGCGAAGTTAAAGATAAATCAGGTCCAACTTCCAAATCAAAAGTAATATAATTCCCCTTGCTTTGAATACTTCCAATATCATCAGAAACATATGCATTTTTAATCTTGCAATTTCCTTCCGATTCTCCTAATATAGGTGAATTTGCTCTATTCTCAGTCCTTAATACATGCACTTCGAATGTATCCTTAGTAATTGCTGATTGTGGTATTGTTTCACCTAAATCAACAATTATTTTTGTGATTGCAGGGCCCCAATCAAATACCTCTGTAGTAGTACGATAAGATGGTTCCTGAGTCTTATTATCAGCTGCAAAAGCACCTACATGAGGTGTACTTATCATAGTTACTGCCATAATAACTGACATAATGATTTTTCCACGCTTACTAATTATTTTTTTCATTTAACTCCCCCCTGATTTATCATATTTTAATATACTGGGCATTACATTTATTATAGACTAATCCCCAGTATATTTTAAATTATTCTCCAATATCTTATATCATTACTGTTAGTAGCTCTTCTTTATAATCAATAATCTTTCTATCAGTTTCAATAACATCTAAATAACTATCTGAATTAGTAATTACTACTGGCGTTATTAACGAATAACCTTCTTTCTCTATAGAATCAATATCAAACTCTAGTAGCACCTGTCCTGCTTTTACTGTATCTCCTTGTTTCGCTTTAGGGTAAAAGTATTTTCCTTCCAGCTGTACAGTATCCATGCCCACATGAATTAATATTTCTGCACCGTTAGCACTTGTGATCCCTATTGCATGACCTGTTGGGAAAAATGTTGTCAAAACTCCATCTACAGGAGCAAGTATTTTACCTTCCTTTGGTTCTATTGCAATGCCTTTTCCGAGTGCACCTTTTGAAAACGCTTCATCTTTTACTTCTGATAAAGGTTTAACTTCACCTTTTAATGGACTTACTAAGATTTCTTGTCTAACTAAAGGTTGTACTGTGTTTAAATCGTTCTTACTTTTACCTGAATCTGTATTATCTTCAAGTTTTGTAAATAACATTAATATAAATCCAATTAAGAAACCTGCTATCATAGCAATTATTGAACCATAGAATCCCCTATCCATTCCATTTGGACCAATATAACCTGGTATTCCAAAAATACCAAGACCTCCTATCATATATACATTAGAACCCATAAATCCTAATATCGCACCACCCAGTGAACCTCCTATACAACTCAAAATAAATGGCTTTTTACGTGGTAATGTAATACCATATATAGCTGGCTCTGTAACACCAAAAATTCCTGAAATAAATGCTGGTATACATAATCCTTTTAATTTACTATTCTTTGTTTTAAGCAGAATAGCTCCAACTACACCTGTCTGAGCAAATGAAGCTGCAAATATAAGTCCGAGAATTGGATCTTGATGTAATACTGTTAAATTATTTATTGCTATAGGAATAAATCCCCAATGTAATCCAAAGATAACAAATACTTGCCAGAAAGCCCCCATAAATAAACCTGCAACAACTGGACTTAAGCTATAAATTGATAGTGTTAACGCACCAAGTAATTTACCTGCCCAAGTTGCAATAGGCCCGATAACTATAAATGTTAAAGGAACAATAACTAATAATGTGCAAAATGGAACCAAGAATGTTTTAACTACATCAGGAATTACCTTTTTAAATCCATTTTCAATTTTGCCCCCCACATATGTAGCTAAAATAATTGGTATAACGCTTGATGTATAACTCATTAATATAACTGGAATTCCTAAAAAAGTTATATAAACTGGTGATTCAATTATTGAACCGGCAAATAAAGTATATAAAGGCTGAGCTGGTGGTGCTGTCAATCCTGCTAATGATGGATAAACTAACGCTGCACCTATTGCCATACCAATAAATTTATTCACTTTAAACTTATTAGCTGCTGTATAGCCTAAGAAAATTGGGAAAAAGTTAAATAAACAATCTCCCGTTGCATTTAAAATTTGATAAGTTCCATCCGTAGTGTTAAGTATATGCAACGCTATGAATAATGCATTGAATCCTTTAATCATACCTGTTGCAGCTAGTACTCCTAAAATCGGAGTAAATACACCTGATACAGTATCTATGAATTTGTTAAATGGACTCATTTTTTCTTCTGACACATCTTCTGATGCCCCAGTTTTAAAGCCACCAATTGAAACAACATCTTCAAAAACATCTGGAACATGATTACCAATAACCACTTGATATTGCCCTGCACTCTTTACAACAGTAACGACTCCATCCATATTTTTTAATACCTCAGTATTTGCTTTACTTTCGTCTTTCAGTTTAAAACGTAAGCGAGTAATACAGTGCGTTAAGCTATTAACGTTTTCTTTACCACCGACATTCTTTATAATGTCTTTTGCTAATTGTTCATATTTCATAATAATTCTCCTTTTCATATATCTTTATAACAAAATCGCAAGCGACTTTAGAGCTGAAGATTTTTTTACGCATCTGCCTTTTCGAACGCATGTGAGAAAAATTTGGCAGGCGGATAAGATTTCTTTTTTATTCTTTTTAAAATACCCAAACTATCCAAGCAACCTTTTTTTAAGTTATTCACAGATTTTACTGGAATATAAATTCCTAAAGAATAAAAAAACGAGACCAGATATGGATAGATATATCTTTTCTATCCATATTTGGTCTCGCCTGCTTTACCAGTAACAATCCAATACTTTTTATTCTTTAATTTATCTTTGAGTCACACGTTGGATATGTATAGTTAAATACAGTTGCTCTTCATCAGATAATTCTTTTTCTAAATACTTCTGTATTTTCAACATACACTCATATGCTTTTTTATATTTGGTTTTAACTTGCTTTAATAAAAAATCATCCTCTTCCTTTTCCATCTTTTCGTTTTTACTTAATCGTTGAAAAAAGAATCTTAAATGTGTAACAAACCTCTCATAATTAAGAGATTTTTCATTAAGTGCAATGTTGTAAGTGTACTTAATTATATTCAATATATCCTGTATCATTTTTGTTTGATGAGCAATATCTTCCACTTTATTACCCGAATTATTAGTCTGTGCATTTATTAAATGAAGCGCTATATTTCCCGCTTCATCTTCTGGTAATTTTTTATTAGTCTCACTCTGGATGAGGTCTAATGCTTTTAATCCAATTTCAAATTCTTTAGGATAAAACTTTTTAATCTCCCAGATTAATGCATTTGGACGATTTAATCCTTCATCAAATAATTTTAATGCATAACTAATATGATCAGTTAAAGTAATATATATATAATCATTTAGTTCAACACTTAGCATATTCTTGGCGTATTCAATAATATCATAACATAGTGATACATGTTCAGTAGGAATATCTTCTAATAATAATTTAAATTTCTCTGAAGCATCTTTTTGTTTTAGTATAAAAGTTTTTTCGATTAGATTTTCATCTACTTGATCTCCTACACTTTTCTTAAAGCCAACTCCACGCCCCATAATAACAATCTCTTGCTTACTTAAGTCTTTTGCTAAAATAGCATTATTATTAAATATCTTTTTTATTATCATTCCTATCCCCCAATCAAAGTTTATGATAAATTAGAATATAAAAACCCCAATTAATCAAAAGAGACTAAATAATATCTCTTCTCATTAATTAAGGTTTCGCCTGATCTAGTCAGTAACAATCCTAATATTTTGTAATCGTTTATCCATGTTCTTATAATAACTTCTTTACTATTAAATGTCAAGAATTTTGTTATTATTTTCATCACAAAATTTATAATCAACTGTTAAGCTTAAGATTTTTTAGAATCTATCTTTTAAGTGCACGTAAAAAAATCTGCACATCCGAAATGGCAGCTATGCTGCATATAAGAACATTTTATGTAAGCGAATATATTTTCCTTTTTATTCTCTCTCAAAGCATAGGCTTTTGAATTAATTTTTTATGATTTATATTCATAAGTGGCACACTATCCACAAATTTAGCATGAATATAAATTCTTAGAGAACAAAAAAGCCAGTAGAACATTTAATCTTGAATGTTCTACCAGCCTTACTTAACCGCAAATTGAGATTTACAGTTTTTTAAAGAAAACTTTTTCTACGTTCTTAGTTCTTAATTACTTTAAACCTTGTTCGTAGCTTTCAATCATGTGTTTAACCATGTATCCGCCAACGCTTCCGTTTTGTCTTGAAGAAAGGTTTCCTTTATCTTGATTTTCATAGTCTTGTAATCCAATTTCTGAAGCAACCTCAGTTTTTAATCTGTTTAATCCTTGCTTTGCTTCTGGTATTAATGTTCTGTTTCTTCCACTATTGTTTGAAGACATATATATCTACCTCCCTTAAATTAATATAAATTTTGCTTGGCAGTAATATATTAACCATTATGATGAATTATAACCTATAAAAATATTAACAAAAGTAGCATCATAAATTATAATTAGAAAAAACTTTCAATATCTTGTACTAAAATACATGAAAAAAGTAGCAATCTACGATCACTACTTTTTCATGTATTATAAATTATACAGCCTTGTCTGAATTTTCTTGATTGCTTTCATTTTGAAGTGTGCTATGCTTTCTTCCGTAAACAAAATACACTATTAAACCTATAGCAAGCCATACTAAAAATCCAATCCAAGTTATTAATTTTAATCCGCATAATAAAACTATACAGCATATTATTGATATTAATGGAGTAAATGGTACTCCTGGAGTTTTAAAGATTCTTTTGAAATCTGGCATAGTTTTTCTAAGTACTATAACTGCAAGAGATACAGAAATGAAACTTAATAATGTTCCTGTACTTAAAAATTCCACAATAATATCTAATGGTAAAAATCCTGCTATTATTGCTGCTATAGTTCCAGTTATTATAGTTGAAATGTGTGGAGTCTTATGAGTAGGATGTACTTTTGAAAATAATTTTGGTAAAAGTCCATCTCTTGACATAACCATAAATACTCTAACTTGGCCATAAAGTACAACCATCATAGTAGAAACCATTCCAAGTATAGCTCCAGTTCCAACTAATGCTGCTCCCCAGTTTATACCAACTCTAGCTAAAGCTCCTGGTACTGCATTTTCTGAAATTATTTCATTATAAGGTACCATTCCAGTAAGCACAACTGCAACTGAAACATAAAGCAAAGTAACTGCTATTAAACAAATTATAAGTCCAAGTGGAATGTCTTTTTTAGGATTTTCAGCTTCTTCTGCTGCTGTAGATATTGCATCAAATCCTATAAACGAGAAGAATATAGTAGCTGTTGCTGCAAAAATCCCCTTAAATCCAAATGGTACAAAAGGTTGATAGTTAGATGGATTTATATGTGATACTCCAAGAACTATAAATACAATAATTATAGTTATCTTTATTCCTACAATTAAATTATTAACTCTAGCGCTTTCCTTCATACCATAATATAATATGTAAGTTATTATTGCAATTATTAATACAGCTGGTAAATCCACTATTCCGCCTTTACTTGGTGACGTTATCAAAGCCTGTGGAAGTGTTACACCCACTGATTTTAATATTCCAATAAAGGTTCCTGACCAACCTGATGCAACCGCACTACATGCAACTAAATATTCTGCAGTAAGGCACCATCCAATTATCATAGCTACTATTTCACCAAATACTATGTATGAATAAGAATATGTACTTCCCGCAACTGGAAACATAGTTGAAAGTTCACAATAACACAATGCACAAAGGCCAGCTACTATACCTGCTAAAATAAATGAAATAATTACAGCTGGTCCAGCTAAATGTGCTCCTGTCCCTGTGGCAACAAAAATACCTACCCCTACTACTGCTCCAATACCAAAGGCAGCTATGTCTTTTGCTTTAAGATTTTTCTTTAAAGCTGACTTTTGCGCGCCTTCTAGCATTTTATCTAACGATTTTTTCTTAAAAATATTCATATAGGTCCTCCTATTTACTTAATCCATTCGTCAAAAATCTCTTAATAACTATATACCTCTATATAACATATTAAATATTTATCTAGAAATTTTAAAAGTACAACAAATCAATTAATATATTATCATATTTTTATAATATTAGGCAAGACATTAACACATTAATAATTTATATATTTTTTAATTTTTCTCTTAAAAAACCAATATTTTTTAACATAATATTATGCAAAATCCTAATATAAGGAAGAAAATCATAGGTTAACGACGAAAACCCAACAAAAAATTACTGCATTATTTTTAATCTATGTTTCTAAATAAATTTAAAACTATAATATCCATCATTATTTTAAACAAATATAAGAATAATATTAGTAATAAATGAAGAAATTTATTAAAAAATGCCGAACTTATATCTCTTATCATTACTTTAAAACGATAAGAGGCATAAGCTCGGCACTTTATAATAAGATTATTGTAAAATTTTATTGAGCTATAAGATAAGCCATCAATTCTTCTCTTGTAAATCTTTTAGGCTCTTTAAATTGATTTAAAGTTAGCGCTCTATAATAAACTTCAGCTACTTTTTCAACATATCTTCCTTTAGATAATACATCTTCTATATCTTTACTAACAACAATTACTCCATTACTTTCTAATAAACAAGCATCACTTGTACTCAATCTTTCTACTAAGTCTTTTGCTGGATCATTAGTTTTTGCTTTTTCATAATTAGCTAAATATATATAACCTCCGTAGTTTGCCGCATCATAAGTTACTGGAGGAATTACTTTATTAGCTACCGCAAAAGTAGTCGCATAAACTGGGTGAATATGCATAAAAGCTTTTATATCTTTTCGAGCCTTATATATATCAAGATGCATTTGCATATCACTATTTGGCTCAATTCCATCCATTGTTTCAACTTTATTTCCATTTAAATCTACAACACAAACATATTCTTTACATAAATCCTCTATTTTAATTTTTGATGGTGTTATAATTACATAACCAGAACTTTCGTCTTTAATACTAAAGCTTCCTATTTTTTCTATGCATAAGTTATATTTTTCTGCGTCTTTAGCAATTTTTATAAGTTTGATTTTTAAGTTTTCTAACATACTTACACTCTCCTTCACCATAACACTCACTTAATTTAATCCCATTACTTTATCTTCAAATATTCTAGCATCCATTAATTTAAGATCTTTATCTACTATTGGTGCAAAATCCATTGCAGCTAATATATCTTTTTCAAGATTTACTCCAGGTGCAATTTCAGTTAAATGTAATCCATCTTCTTTTAACTCAAATACAGCTCTTTCTGTTATATACATAACAGGTTGCTTTAACTTCGTTGCACGATTTCCACTAAAAGTAATCTGCTGAACAGAGTCTACAAATTTTTTATTTGATCCATCATTTATAATTTTTAATTTCCCGTCTTCTATTTTTATGTCTAATCCTTTAGCTGTAAAAGTTCCACAGAAGACTACTTTCTTCGAGCTTTGAGTAATGTTAATAAATCCACCACAGCCTGGCACCTTTGGTCCAAATTTACTTACATTTATATTTCCCTGCTTGTCTACTTCTGCAAGACCTAAGAATGCTATATCCAATCCGCCTCCATCGTAGAAATCAAATTGTGTTGGTTGATCATACATACATTCTGGGTTTATTGATGCTCCAAATTTATTACCGCCTTGAGGAATTCCCCCTATAGCTCCTGGTTCTACAGTTAACGTAAAGTAATCACATATTCCTTCTTCATTAGCAACATTTGAAATTGCTTCTGGCATTCCAATCCCGATATTCACAACTTGTCCTTTTACTAATTCCATTGCAGCTCTTCTTCCGATAATTTTTCTTTCATCCAATTTTAAAGGTGCTAAACCATCGACTACCATATTTGCCTCTCCAGTTAATGAAGGGTCATAATTGTATCCTAATATTTGAGCTTGATCTTCTTTATCTTCTGCTTCAACTATATAGTCTACATATATTCTAGGTATCTTCACAGCTCTTGGATCCAATGTTCCAAATTTAACAATCTTCTCAACCTGAACTACTACAGTTCCTCCGCAATTTTTAACTGCTTGAGCTATACATGCAGCCTCAGAATAAGTAGCTTCATGGTCCATTGTAATATTTCCTTTTTCATCTGCATATGTTCCTCTAATAAAAGCAATATCTATCTTTGGACATTTATATATTAAATTTTCTTCACCTAATATATCTATTACTTGTACTATATCATCCTTAGTTATTGAATTTGCTTTTCCTCCCTCTACTCTAGGATCTACAAAAGTGTTTAATCCAACTTTAGTTATAGTGCCAGTCCTATTACTTGCTTTATCTCTAAACATATGACACATAACTCCTTGCGGTAAATTATATGCATATGTTTTATTATCTCTAATTAATGCGCCTATCTTAGGTGCTAAGCCAAAATGTCCTCCTATAACTCTACCTGTTAGCCCTTCATGTGCTAAGTGATTTAATCCTTTACTTCCTCTATCACCTGATGCTGCTGCAAACATTAATGTTAGATTTTTGGGGCTATTTTCTTCTAAAAATCTTTCTTCCAATCTTTTGATTAATGATTCTGGAACTCCTAGTAATGCGAAACCTGATGTTGCTAAAACATTGTTGTCTTTTACCAAATCTGCTGCTTCCTTAGAATTAATTATTTTTACCATAAATATCATCTCCTGAAAAATATAATAGCCTTTGTTATTTTTTTATCAATTCCTCTTACCTTTATTTTAATAGCTTGTCTATTTTTTGTCAATCTAATTTTCTGACAATTCAGAATTATTTTTTAATCCATTATTATTCAAAAATCTATTTTTTATTGTTAATGTATTGATATCGCTAACATTTCTATATTTCTCCCACATTTTTCAAGAAAATTTAAAATATAAAATTAAATCAAAATATTTATTATCTGATTATACTTACATTTTATGAAAGCAATCACATATTGGTTAATATATATTGATATTTTTTTAACTATTTTTCAATTTATTATTGATTACCAAATAACAACATTATATTTCACATATCGCTTTAACATATATGTTGCAATTCAAAATGCGCAATTTACAATGCACAATTACGTCTAAAATTCTTGCAATATATGTTCTCCAATAAAACCATTTAACATTTAAATTTCCCCTCTTTAATACAGCAATAACTCCTCTGATTGTCTTAAAATCAAAGGAGTTACTACTATATTATAAAATATAAAACTTATATTGTTTTCTCTTTTGTTATATTATGACTTATAATCAGCAATATATGTTATATATTAAGTTGCTCTATTATTCATATTTTCTCTATATGGCTCTAAATGAACAATTACATCTGCATTATTATTGAATTCCTTTCTTAACGCATCTTGAATTTCATGAGTTAATTTATGCGACTCTTCAAGACTCATTCTTGAATCTGCTAAAACATGCATATCTATATGCATATCTTCAATAGTTCCACGACTTCTTATTTTATGAACACCTTTTACACTTTTCTGGGACATTGTAATTTCTTTTATTGTCCCAGCTTCTACTGCAATACTATCAACTAAAATATCGCTAGCAACTCTGAATATTTCATAGGCAGAATGAAATATAAAGATAGCAACTACAACAGAAGCAAAACTATCTATAAGTGGCGATATTCCCAATTTTATTGCGCTAATAGCTATAATTACACCAATGGTTACAAATACATCACTTTTTGTATGCATTGAATCAGAAATTAGAATTGTACTCTTTAACTCTAATCCCTTCTTATATTCATACTTTGTAATAAATATATTAATGCATAGTGTAACAAGCATTACAATTAGACTGATCGTTGTAATTTCTGGTCTAACTGGATGCATAAATTTATTAGTCCCATCGATTATAATCTTTCCACCTATAAAAACTAACATTCCAACAATAAATAATCCTGTAAGTGTTTCATATTTCTTATGTCCATAAGGATGCTCTTCGTCAATAGGCTTGGCTGCTATTCCTACCCCAATAAGTCCAATAATATTAGATGATCCATCTGTTATTGAATGAAATCCATCTGCCACTATACTCGAACTATTTGCAAAAGTACCAATTACTATTTTTATAAAAGCTATTATTATATTTGCAAACATAATAATCCAAAGAACTCTTTTTATTTCTTTAAAATTGTTTTTCTCCAAAATTACACCTACTTTTAATTAATAAAATTTAAGTAACTATAATAAATTGGTTGATGAATTCAACTATAGATGACTAATATATTATTATTTTTTCTTTATGTTACTTCTAAAAAAGTTTATTCTACATCCTGCTTCATCAATTATTTTAATAATAGTTTGCTCATTAATTATCAATTGGTAATATACTTTATACTTCTATAGTATGTTATTGTTGTATATATGTTAATATATCTAAAAATATATCAAGTACTTATTATTATCAGTTGAAAATAAATTCTAACTGATATCTCATATAGTCCACGATCTATTAGCTCAAATATTATATAAAAAGAAATACAGACAACAAAAAGGACTCAGAAGCCCATCTTCCGAATCCTCCATTTTAAATTAATATATTGCAAAAATAATCCTTCATCATAATTCTAAAAAATATTACAAGAATTTTAACGCAATTGTGAAATGTGCATTGTGAATTTCAACATATATGACCATTATCGAAAATCCTTATTTCCAATATATCCAATGTTTTCCATTCATGCCAGCTTGTACAAAAATATAAGATTACTTTAAAAAGCTATTGCAAATAGTATATTGGTATTAATTGAAAAAAGCATTTTGTTAAGCATTCTATAGAATTATATTTATATAATTAGCTATCTCTTTTATACTTTGTGTGGTAATTCACTTCTAATTTTTTCTAGGTGCTTTGGATAATCCTGAATTACAATATCAGCTTTTATTCCAATCTTCTCTAATGCCCCCAATGAAGATTGTACTTTATCCCAGAATTCTTCTACTGCTCTATTGACATGATTTTTAACCACTGCAGTCTCAAACTCACTATTTTCCTTTTCAACTTTTCTCAACTGATTCATTAAAGTTATTTCATCAGAATCTATATTTTTTAATTCTACACATAATGTATTTTTTAATCCAAGTATACAAAACTCTTCACTTAATCCATCTTCGCCTTTATTAGAAACATATGAAATTTCTTTAATAATTTTTCTTCCCGTGTATCCAATCGAGTCTTCATATTCTTGAAATACAAGAATATCTCTAACACTAAAATCCCTACTGTATCTTACTAATTCAAAAGTTTTACTTCCATCTCTTATCACTTTATAGTTATTAGGCGTTATTTTTAGCTCATGTATCATTTAAATCATCTTCTTTCTATAGTGTATTATATTTTTAAATTTTAGACTTAAATAAATTGAGTATTTGCTCTATATAACTATTGTTTCAAAAAATACTTCTACTATTCTTAATAAAAGCTTTTAAATTATGTAATCTCCGATTAATATATAAATAATCCACCGAAAGTAGAAACATTGTTATTCCGCAGGACTATGAAAATTTCGCTGAAAGTACTAAATTGCAGGTTGCATCACTAATGCTTGCTCCCATTTTCATTGTGACAAGCATTAGTGGAACAACCTACAATTAAGAGCTTTTAACAGCTTATTTTCAATGCCTGCTGCATAAAAATGTTTCTGCTTTCTAGCATAGTATTTATTTCATAGTATAAATCATAGCTATGTATAAGTTATAGATAACACAATCACAAACTACACTTAGACTATGAAATATCTCCTATACAGAAATGAGTAATATACTTTTGTGGAATGTTTCATTGGTAATTTTGATGGATGTGATTCTTTGGCTATAAGTTGTTCCAAATGTGCTAGTTCAAAGCTTGTTCTTTGAGGCTAGCACTTTGGGTGCAACTTTATAGCTTTAGAATTACCCATCACAATTACCCAGAAACTGGAACAAAAGTATGTTATTCATTTCGGTGATGTTACTCATAAGTATAGATTATAGATATGTTCTAATTCATTACTTAATTTTTTCTATAAATTCATCTATTAATTTTCTTGCCAAAGTAAACTTTTTAGGTATATTAGGGAAGCTTTCTTGTGAGAACCATTGCGCATCAACTATCTCTTTTCCATCGACCTTTATTTCTCCTGATTCATATTCTGCAAAAAATCCAACCATTAATGAGTTAGGAAATGACCAAGGAGAACTTTTATAATATTTAATATTCTTAACCTTTATTCCAACTTCTTCAAAAACTTCTCTTTTGACTGTACTCTCTAAATCTTCTCCAGCCTCTACAAATCCTGCAATCAAACTATACATATCATTTTTAAATCCTCCATTATGAGCAAGAAGAATTTCATCTCCTTTTATTACAGCAACTATTATAGCAGGACATATTACAGGATACATTACATTATTGCAGCTCGGACAAACTTTAGCCATTTCATCAATTTTTTCTTCTGTTCTAGATCCACATTTCCCGCAAAATTTATGTGTTTTATCCCAATTTAATATTTGGTTAGCTCTTCCTGCTGCTAAAAACACTTCTTCTTCTAATAGCGGTCCTATTTCATATAATGATATTAACTCAAAATTATTTTCCAATTTAATTTCTGAAGAAACTTCTATTGCAAAGCAAAACTTATCTTCAATTTTTCCAAGAAGGAACTCTTTTTCATATTCAGCACCTAATCTCATAATTTCGTCAAAAACAGGAATACTTAATACTTCCCCATTTCTCTTCACTAATAAACTGCCCTTGAATATTAAAAAACACAAGTCCTCAGGTCTACTTTTTTTCGTTATATTAGACAATATATTAAAATTATTTTCCATCTTAAATTAATTCCTTTCAAAACACTTTACCATTTAAAACTAATACCTAATGTAAAGTAATAATAAATAATCTTTATTATAACATTTAATTTAAATTAAGGTAAGCATATACATTTAACCTAAATTAACTAAAAATAACTTATGTATCGAATAATTCAATAAAATTTGCCTTATTAAACATACAAAGAGGAGCATTTTGTATGACCCCTCTTAATAAATAAACTATTATTTTATATAATAACCCTTGGCCTTATATTAGTGTTTTTTACAGCAGTGATGTTTATGATGAGATTTACGACATTTGAAGCAGCATTTATTCTTTTTCATATACTCTATAAGTTGACGTTTTGCTCTTTCATAACCATCTCTACAGCCTTTTTTATACCCTTCGTACTTTCCTTTTTCAAAACCTTCTTTGAAAACTTTTTCCATCATCTTTGGGATATAATCTTCATCTTTATCAAAGTCACACTCTTCTCTTCCGCCTAAATCCCAATCTTCTTTTTCAGCAAATTCACATTCTTCTTTTTGATCATATTCATAATCGTCTTTTTCTTCAAATTCGCATTCTTCTTTTCCAAAGAAATCAAACTCATCCTCTAGGTCATCAAAATCAAAGTCAAGCTCATTTTCAAAATAATAATCGTATTCTTCTTTATTATCTTTGTAATCCATTTTTTTCTCTCCTTTGTAATTTCCATAAAATTGTTTGATTTATAGAAGCTCTATTTATATAGCTTTTAATTTATCAATTATGCTATTAGAAATCTGATAACATTTTTTTACCAGAACTTTGTTAAAATTAGCAATCACTTAGTACTATATTATGCTGCTTTATAATATTTGCTATTAATTACTAAAGAAATATTCCAATATATCTAAGCTTTAACCTGAATAATAAAACTATAAAAGTTATTTAAAAAACGTATATTTTTCTGTACTTTGTTAATAATATTATTGAAAACATAATAACCCGACCTAAATTTAAAATAGAGATAGTATTTTAGAATTCACTAATACTATCTCTATTTTGTATTTTAAATTTATTTATAATAACTATCTATATGTGCTACAGTTGGATTCCTACATTGATTATTTTAATTGAGTACTTAACTTACTATAATTTTGAATGTGGGTTTATCATTACAACATATGTATTTAATGTATAAAATTTTTATATAATAATTTCAAAATATATGTATACTTACTTACTACCCTGTCAATAATTCTAAAGGAAAGCATTATTACTCAACCACACTCAAAATAGAGATAGTATTTTTTAATTAATAATACTATCTCTATTATATTCCTATAAATTAGCTTCTAATTCTACCTTTCCAGCAATTCCTTAAACACCTTATTGTGCTCTATGTCCTTGCTTAGAGATTGAATAACTCTTATAATCTGCTGTTCATTTATCTTTTCTTTGGAATTCATAGCAATTCCTATTATATAAGCTTTTATTATTTTATAGGTATTAATAAGAACTTTAATACTTTCCAAAAACTCTTCTCCTTTATTAAAAGGAATTAAATCTTTAAAAATCTGATTTACTAAGTAATTCTCTAGAATGTATGAATACTCATCTATCTCATCAAAATATCTAGGGTTTTCTTCTAGATACGTGCGTAAATCATTTTTATTAAAAATCCCATCTTTGTATTCATTAACACATTGCTTAAGCCTTATCCCTCTTATATTTTCAAGTAAATCATCCTTAGCAATATCCATATAAAAATCATTATTTTCCTTGAAATTCATTCCTTTTAACGACTCATAATCTATGTATTCATTGTTAAAATCATCTAATAACTTCTCTATTCCATCAAAATCATTTAATTTATATGAACTCTGAATTTTCCAGTAAAAATTCTTAAGAATATTTAACCGTTCCTCTATCGAATATTCTCTCAATTGAATAATATTTATAGATATCACCCTTATGTCCCAGAAATATTGAAAAAGACTTTCAGTTCCTTCAAAAGCTTCACTATCTATAATTCTTCTTATCTCAATATCATTCTCATTTATTTCTTCTTCGTTCTCTATAAACTCCATCTTATCTTTATCCAAAAACGCTTTTGTACATATTTCAATACAAGAAGGTAATCCACTCTTTTCGTAAATATTATCGACAATATTAAATACTCTAGGATAACTTTTACAAGTTATACAAAGATTCTTTTCCCCAAATCCACCATGTATATCACAAAGCATATTACAATTCAAAAAAGGACATCTATTACCGTCTTTTAGTGCCATGAAACCATTATTAAAAAAATCGTGTTCAGCTTCATTAAAAAAGAACTTTCCTTCCAATAATTCTTTAAGTTCACCAGTGCTATTAGTGTAATTATTATAAGTATCCTCATCTATATTTATATCCCATCCTGCACAACAAGTATCAATGCAACTTGAGTTTATGCATTTAAAGTCTTCCATATATTTAGGTAAAAAAACGTTTATTTTCATTTACTAGCTCCAATCTTCTTACGTCCTTAAGAGTCATTTATCATATTCTAATATAGACTTATTTATATATTTCACTTTATTTAGAGATATAATTTCAATAAGTTTATATAATGTTATTATTGCTATTTCAATTTCATTATATCATACTTGATCCCTCAAATATGCACATCATAGATGAAATACTGAACTAAAATGAAACGAAATTTAAATCACACTCTATTATGCATAAAGTGTGATAATCAAACATCTATAATATATATATTTTAGAAGTTATTTAATGGTAAGCTTCTCTTATTGGTGTTTAAATCTAGCAATCTTTATCTTTCGGAACGTTTGTAGGATCTTCAACTAAAGTAGTAAAATAATAATCATGATAATGTCCATCTGCACAAGCTGTTTTACCCTTTACTAAATGAATATGCTTTCCGTCTGGAAGGTAAATAGCCGGACCTGTTGTATCACAAAGATCATGGTAGTGATCACAAAAAGTATCTGTACGTCCTTCTATTTTATGAACGTGCGAATTCCCACATTCTATTGCAGGACCAGTCATACCGGCAATTCGATGATTATGTCTCACACATTCATCATCTTTTGCATAATCTGTACTTGATAAATATTCATGATTATGATTCTTTATTCTATAGCTAATATCTACATAGTTACAGTTATCCTCATTTTTATCATTTTGGTTATTTTTATAACCACAGCTGCATCTCCCGTTATTATTACAATTGTATCTCACCGTAAGCTCCTCCTCCGTTATTAAAACATATATAATATTTTATGTTTGCTCGCATATTTGTGTGATTACTTAGTAACATACCATATTTTTATTGCTTTCCTATAGTAAATCCACCATTTCAAGTGGATTTAATTTCTATAAAATTTTGTATAAGTTAGACATCCCATTCCTTAACATTGAACCATTAAAATCGAAATTTCTATATAAAAAATCTTTTTAAACAATCGCAAATAGATCATAATATTTTAATTCTTAAAATTAAATTTTAAAAAAGGTGGCATTGTACATGACAATACCACCTTTATAAAATGAAGAATCTTTTATCAAATCACTTTTATAATATCACAATACTTTAAACTAGTAACTATTTTTCATAACATAAATTTTGACAAAATATGCTAAAGCTCTTTCAAAGAATGCTATATAAATTAGGTCTAATAAAATAAAGATGCAGCCAAATAATGACTGCATCTAATGGTTAAACTTGAGAGAGAGTTATTTAGGATTTGAATATATTGTGTATTTATATAATAGCATATTATTTTTAAATAGTCCATATTAATTAATAATTTCTATTGATTAATATTTTAAAACCCAAAAAAATAGAGGTAAATTAAATCATACAATTTAATTTACCTCTAATAATAAATATTATTGAGCTTGTAAAAATTCCTCATAGCTCTCTATTCTATCCTCTCTATTATTCTTCTTTAGCCAGTTATTATAAGTTAAAATAGTCTCTTCTAACTTGTTAATTTTCATAACTTTTCCAATCTTTTTCTTTTTTTCAGCATATATATTGATTTTCATTAAGTTACCCATAATAACTCTCCTTTCTTAAATATTAAATATTATTTATTATTTTTTATCTTCAAATATATATTACCAGATTATTATAAAATATTCAATACTATTTAAGAATAATTATTTGTTATTTCAAAATTATATTATATTTACTATCCATCTAGTAATACAATTAATAAATAAAATATTTTTAAAATTGTATATATATAATTACATAAATCTCATAAAAATTAAAATAAATTTATTCTATACCTTCAATCCTTAATAATTGAGGATTGTTATTAGAAACTCTAACATGTACCTTTGCTATCTTCATTCTCAAACTTTTTATTATTACCTTTACTTTACATATAAAATAATAGTCCTCGACACCATTAGTAATTACTGTTATAGGATCAAATTTGAATCCATTTATGCCATCTAACGCATCATTTAGCATTACTTTTTCTTCTATAGAAATTTCACTTCTGATTTCCATTTTTCTATTTTCTTTTAACATATAAACAAACACCTTCTCCTGTAATTATATTATTACCGGTTTTTGTCAGTTATTAATCAATTATATAAAGCTTTTCTTAATATAATATTACAAAAAAATAAAGATTCTGCTTTATTAAAAACAAAAGAGACAGATTAAACTTAAAATCTAATCTACCTCTTAGTAATTATCGAGCTCGTAAAAATTCTTCATAATTTTCGATTTTATCCTCTCTGTGTGTTACTTTTAGCCAATAGTTATATTTTAAAATATTTTCTTCTAAAACTCTTAATTTAATTTTACTCTTCTTATTCTTCTTAATCTCTGAATACATAATTATCTTAATTATATTCCCCATATTCACCACCTCCTTCTATATCTATAATACAATTTGCATGTATAAATTTGGGTACTAAAATTTTAGGATATTAAGTATTTTCTCATATCCTAAAATAATTAATTTTCTATAATATATCCTATAATATTTCTTCGATAGTTAGTAAATTTATGCTTCCATCCTTTTTAGTTTTAACATATATTTTGGCTATCTTCATTTTCCTATTATTCGCTTTTACTTTACATATAAAATAGTAATCGTCTTTATAATTTATTATCACAAATACAGGAATAAATTTCCACCCAACTATTCCGTTTAATGCTTTTCTTAATATTCTCTTATCCTTTGCTGTAATTGTATTCCTAATCTCCAAATCATTTACTAGCATGCCATATACCCTCTCTAATAAAATACGCTTATCAGTCTTTATCTTTATCATTTGTCATGAATTAAGTTAATTCCTTACATAAACATTTTTAATTAAAAAATAGTTAACCACAATCTCGTGGCTAACTAAAATATCTAATTTAATATACTACTTCTTTAATAAATATAGTAAGATTATTAACTAAATCAATATATTTTATATTATCATTTTCCTTAAATGCAACTATAGGTCTTGTTGGCATGTTTATATTTTGCTTAATAACCATAGCCTCTAACCCATTACTCAACTTTACACTCAAACCATTAGGGTAACAATAAATTGATCCAACAAAATCCTTATATATATCATTACTGAACCTTTGCTGCCCCATTGCTGCTAATACTTCAATTGCATGGTGTGGCAAGATAGAATCATCAGAATCTAATATATTAATATATTCATTACAAATAGAAACAATCTTTGCAAACTCATATATCTTGTCCCCTTTTAATTTTTCAGGATAACCGCTTCCATCTTCATTTTCATGATGTGAGCGTATGCAAGTACATAATGTTGCCGAAAAATAATTATTACTTTTTACCAATTTATACCCTTCGATAGTATGATCTTCCCCATTAGAAACTATTTTGCCTATATCATGCAATATAGCTCCAATTCCTAGCTTTAGAATTTTGTCCTCACTATATTTTTTCTTATAACCAATTATTATTGATAATAATGCTACATTCAACGAATGAGTACATAATTCAAGGTCTTTATCATTTTTAGCTAAGTTGTTATATAAATAGGCATTTTCTGAAATATTTATATTTTCAATTATTTCTTCGACTATCTTTATTACTGGTTGTTCAGGAACATATCTTTTCCTTTTGCATTCATCAAATACATTCTTTAACTCTTTGATTGCTTTTAGCCTTAATGGTGCATCATATATTTCTTGCAAAGTGACATCATTTATACCATCGTCTATATAAACTGTATTTATACCTATTTTCTTTATTTGCTCTATATTTCTTTCATTAATTTTTGCACCTTTATTCAAATATATCATTCCCGATTGCGTGTAAATAGGAACTGCCAACTCTTTTCCCATTGCTTTTTCGTTTAATATAACTAATCTCATATAGTTCTTCTCCCCCTCACAAATATTTCATTTGTTTTTTATAGTACTATTATAAATTATAATAAAATATACTTTATTGGTCAATTTTTTCACTTTATCCACCATAATCTTAATAAATTATTTTATTCCATATATAAAGAATATGTTAAGTTTTATTAAATGTTTAGTTATAAAATCTCATCTATATATTTTTTTACTTTTTAATCTAATTGTTGAAAATAGTCGTAATACAATTACGTTTTTTTGTTAATACTTTAGATAAGTGAGGTGTAGTTTATGATTATATTAAGTCTAATATTTTTAATTTTTATATTAATAAGTATATTTTTGAGTTCTGCGAAAAACAAAAATATAGATGACTATATGCAAGACATGCAAAAACAGCTACAAGATGAGTTAAAAATAATAAAATAATAATAAAACTTAATATCGCTGTTTTAAATTGCAAAATAAAATGCAGCCATCATATGACTGCATTTTTTTATATATTAATTATGAGGGGTAAAGGGGATTTGAATATCTTTTGTATATTCATATATTAGCACATTATTACAAGATAATCAATATTAATTGATATTTTTTATCAGTTGATCTATGAATTAATACTTCTCACAACGAAATCGAGAGCAATCACTAGTAGTGCAATCTGTAATTTAGCGCTTTTAGCGAAATTTTCATAGCCTGTGAAATAATAATGTTTCTCCTTTTTGGTAGATTGTTTCATAAGACTAAGCTATTATAATGTTTATCTATGTGAAGATCTTTCTTTATGATTATTTCTAAGAAAATAAATATAAGCAGCAATTAGACAATTCCTAATTGCTGCTTTTGATAAATTATGAAAAAAGGTTTAACAATTTAATTATTAACATTTTTTTATTTTTCAAACCATTCCTATACAACAATTTTACTTGTCACAAGGCTTTTATACTATCTCTTCTATAGCTAATAATCTAGGCTTATTTCCATCTTGAACTTTAATATATATCCTCGCCATAGTCATTTGTAAATTTTCTATTATTGTTTTTACTTTACAAATAAAATAATACTCTTCTATTCCATTACTTACTACAGCTATTGGATTAAAGCTCCATCCCTTTATTCCACTTATTGCCTTTTGCAATATCTTCTTATCCCTTTTTGTAACTTTATTTCTAATTTCTAATTCTTTATCATCTCTAATTTCTAGATCCTCAATTTCTTTTTCCATGATATAAACACCCTTTCTAATAACTATATTAATACTTATTTTTGTCAGTCGTTTGTCAAAGTTATTAACCTTTTGTAAACATCATATTACCAAAAAATGAATTATGTAGAGTTAATAAAGAATATTTTTTATATCGGCTCTTATATAATATTCTCAAAGAATGTAAATGTTCTTCTTGATATAGGAAAATATAATTCTTGTGTTTCTTCTGTAATCGTCTTAAATTCATATCCTTGTGATTTATAGTATTCTATTATTTCGGGTAATGCTTCACAAGTATTATTATTCATATCCGTACAATGTAAAAGCAGTATTACTTTTGATAATTTCTCGCTTCCCTTTGTTGCCTTCCTATATAAACTATATGGAGAAAGCTTTGGATTTAATCCATCTGTATTATCCATATTCCAGTCATATACTTTAAAATTATTATCATGTAATTTCTTTAAACATCTATTATTTAAATGCTTACTACTTCCACCTGGAAACCTTATTATATTTGGCGAAATTCCAATAACATTATTTATCTGAATACGGCATGCAAGCATTTCTTGTATAAATTTATCTTCACTACAATAAATTTTATTAAATTTATGAGTATAAGTATGAAGTCCTATACTGTTTCCCTCATCATAAATTCTTTTTACAACCCCTTCTCTTCCTTCAATCTGGCTTCCTATGAGAAAAAAAGTTCCTTTAACATCCTTTTCTTTCAAAATGTCTAGAACACGATCTGTAACTTTATAGCTAGGACCATCATCAAAAGTCAGATAAATTACCTTCTTCATATCATGCGAAACTTTTTTATCCAGATCATGATTTTCACTAGTTGTTTCATTAGATGATATCGGAATAGCACTTACGTTTTTCATGCATATAAATATAACAAAAAGACCACTTAATAAAAATAAGAAAATTTTTATTCTATTCTTCAATTTCTCACCCTCCTTTTATAATCCATTTTAGAATCATAATTCTAAACACTTCTTATAATTTACATATTTAAATTTTTTATTTGTGGTAATTTTGAACATCTACTTTAGTGATAAACAATAACAATTCAACTTATTTGATGAACAGATTTACAAAGTTGCTAAAACCTTGAGTTCATATCTTCACTAGAAATCATAAATATATTTGTAACCACAGGGGTCATAATATGGGAAAACATTTGAAAATGAGCTGTTAAAGGTTCTTAGCTGTAGGTTGTTCCATTTTAGCTTGTGAAGTGAGAGT
>NZ_JAKGTE010000051.1:0-30226 GCF_022324665.1 Clostridium sp. YIM B02500
TAAATAAAAATAAGTGCAAATGTATAACCATTTATTTATGGTTTACACTTACACTTATACAGTACCAAAAAGAAATATATAAAGGGTTCTAACAAATTTTTTCATAAAATTTATAATTTTCTAACTAATTTATGCATAATTATTTAGACAGCAAAAAAGCTCAGTTACCAAAAACTGAGCTTTAATATAAAAATATTATTTTTCTTTTTTGTCTACATCTTCATATTCAACATCAATGATTTCTCCAGTTGTATAGTCATCTACAGGAGCGTTGTAGACTTCCTTATCTCTATCATTATTATAATAGTTATTTAAATTCTTCTTTCTCTTTTTTTCTCTAAAAAATCCCACTATCTTCATAACAATATATATTATTACTCCTGCTATCAGAAGCCATGGAAGAATGTGTAGAATTAATGATCCTACTAAAAATATTATACAAATTGTTCCTATAATATACATGTATCTTTTAAATTCTCTGTTCATTACACTCAACCTCTATATTACTTAGTTTCTCATTTAGTTAAAAGCATATCTTAAGTATACCTTATGAATATAAAATTTACAACGTACATAACAAAATCGCAGTCGACTTTGGTTAAGTTCCGTATTGTGCTTCGCACTCTTTTCATTTTTTAAGTTCCGTATTGTGCTTCGCACTCTTTTCATATGTGTAGATTTTTTATGCATTTTATGCTCTATAATGTATGAATTTATATGTCATTAAAATTGTTACTATAAGCAATGCTGTAACAACTATTCCTCCTTCTGGTCCAAAGCTTCCCCCATTAATTATATTTGAATTAATAGTTCTTATGGTATATATAGAATCTGTAACATTACCACTTACCAAAAATCCAAAAATGTCTCCCTGAAAATAATTCCAAGTTATATGATACCCTATGCACATCCATATATTTTTAGTCTTTATGAATAAATATCCCATAAAAATTCCGAATAAAAACAAATTCACGTATGCAAGTAAACTGATTCCATGATTTAATGAATGCATTAGTGAAAAAATTATGGATGATCCTAAAATAGGAATCCATGCTATTTTAGTTTGTTTCAAAACAGTCATGCAATACCCTCTAGCAAAAAGTTCTTCATTAATCCCAACAAATATAAAAACAATAAGCTGTAAAAATAATGTTCTTGAAAAGTTTGGACTATTAAAACTATTCACTAGTTCAACTGATTTAGTACATAATAATATAATTGCAACTATAGTAAATGATATTGCGCCAAATAATAAGCCATAAAATAAATCTTTCCATCCTTTTCTTATATTAATTAATCCAATATCTTTCACTTTTTTTCTATCTAGAACTTTCCAGAATAAAACTACAAAGAATATCATTAGTATGCATTGTATCAAATTCAAAAATGCGCCTGGAAAAGAAGACATACTTAAGAGCTGCTCAGTAATATAACCTATACCCTCATCTTGCTTTGACAGCAATGCTGGATTAGTCATAAAAACAAATGCACTATATATATTACTGAAGACAACCGACATTATAGTTGTAGATACAAAGAAACATACGAAAACAAGTATTATCTTCCAACCAGATCTTACTTGCTTACGATCATTACTAAAAATTCTCATTAACATCCTCCAATCAATTTCTCTTTACAATTTTATTCTCTTTTAAAACATATATCTCTAAATCAACCCTTTTCCATAATTTATCCCCTCAATTGGCATAATGTCCGCAGATTTATCTTCAATATAAATTCCTAGAGAATAAAAAATATTCACCTCTATATTATATATATCTAGTTAATATAAATTCATGAAAATATTCTTAATTATTAATTAAACATATATATTTCATGCGAATCTATACTGAGTGTGGCGTTACTTTCCCAATATATATTTCGATTCACAATTCACAGTTCACAATGCACAATGCATATTTCACAATTACGACTAAGACTCTTGAAATATTTTTATAATTATCATGAAGGATTATTTTTGCAATATATATACCATCTATAAACATGTTGGTTATAAAATATTCTTCATAGAATCCAAGTACTTGCTTATTGTTATCTAGTATTTCTAAATTGAGATTCTAATTTTACCTAAAAAAATAGAAGTGATACCTCTAAATACTTAGAATATCACTTCCATTTCAATATGCTATTTTCTTAAGAATTCATTAACAGATATTCCTGCTCTTATTCCTTCATTTATAGCTGTAACAACTAATGATTGTCCACGTCTAGCATCACCTGTTGAAAATACTTTGTGTACATTAGTTTTAAAATCTTTTTCATTTGCTTTTATGTTACTTCTTACATCTGATTCAACACCAAAAGCTTCTTTAATGTAATTTTGTGAACCTGTGAAGCCCATTGCAAGCAATACAAGTTCAGCTTGATAAGTTTTTTCTGATCCTTCAACTGGCACTGGACCAAATCTTCCATTTTCGTCTTTCTTCCATTCAACTTTTACAGTATCAACACTTTCAAGATTTCCATCTTTATCTGTATTAAGACCTGTAACTGTAGTTAAATATTCTCTTGGATCCTTACCATAAAGGTCTATAAATTCTTCTTGGCCATAATCAACCTTAAGAACTTTAGGCCACTCTGGCCATGGATTATTAGCTCCTCTTTCTTTAAGAGGTTCACCCATTATTTCAAATTGAACTAATGATTTACATCCATGTCTAAGTGAAGTTCCAACACAGTCTGTTCCTGTATCTCCACCACCAATTACAATTACATTTTTATCTTTTGCCGAAATATAATTATTATCATCATGATTTGAGTCTAGAAGACTTTTTGTATTAGCTTTTAAGAAATCTACTGCAAAATGTACGCCTTTAACTCCATCTCTACCTTTTGCTACAAGATCTCTAGGCTCAGATGCACCAGTTGCAAGTACTACTGCATCATATTCATCTAATATTTCATTTGCATCATAATTTTCACCAATATTAGCGTTAGTTACAAATCTAATACCTTCCTCAGCCATAAGATTTATTCTTCTTAATATAACTTCTTTATCAAGCTTCATATTTGGAATACCATACATTAATAATCCACCTGGTCTGTCACTTCTTTCAAAAACAGTAACTTTATGACCACATTTATTTAATGTATCTGCTGCTGCAAGTCCTGCTGGACCTGATCCTATTACAGCAACTTTTTTTCCAGTTCTCTTAGCTGGAGGATTAGCTTTAACTATTCCATTTTTAAAAGCAGTATCAATTATAGCTCTTTCATTTTCCTTTATAGCAACTGAAGGCCCATTTAATCCTGCTGTACATCCAGCTTCACATGGAGCTGGACATACTCTTCCTGTAAATTCTGGGAATGGATTAGTCTTATCTAATCTTTCATAAGCTAAATCCCATTTTCCTCTATACACTAAGTCATTCCATTCAGGAATTAGGTTATGAAGTGGACAACCAGATACCATACCTGAGAATAATACTCCTGATTGGCAGAATGGAACACCACAGTCCATACACCTTGCACCTTGAATACTTTGCTTTTCTGCTGGAAGACTTAAATGAAATTCTTTATAGTCTTTTATTCTTTCTTTAGGTTCTCTATTTTTACCTACTTCCCTATCATACTCTAAAAATCCCGTTGGTTTACCCATTTTTCTAACCCTCCTAATTTCCTTTAATTTCTTGGAAAGTTTTAATTAATGCTTCATCCTCATCACATCCAAGATTCTTATGCTTTTCAACAGTTTCCAATACTCTCTTATAATCCTTTGGAATTATTTTGTGGAATTTAGATTTTTCTGTCTCAAAGTTGTATAATATTTTATTTCCTTTAGGAGAGCCTGTAACTTTCACATGTTCTTCAATTAAGTTCTTTAATTCTTCTTCATCTTCTAAGCTTAACTCTTCTAATAGAATCATTTCTTCATTTAAGTTTATTCTAAAGTTTGGATCCTCTTCATAAATGTAAGCAATTCCGCCACTCATACCAGCAGCAAAGTTAATTCCTGTTTTACCTAAAACAACAACCTTACCACCTGTCATGTACTCTAATCCGTGAGCTCCAACTCCTTCAACAACAGCAGTCGCTCCTGAATTTCTAACGCAGAATCTTTCACCTGCAATACCATTTATAAATACTTTTCCTGAAGTTGCACCATATAAAGCAACATTTCCAATCAAGATATTATCTTCTGCTACAAATGTTGATTTCTTTGGAGGATATACTATAATCTTACCACCTGATAATCCCTTACCTAAGTAATCATTAGCATCTCCTTCAACCTCAAATGTTAATCCACTTGGAATGAATGAACCAAAACTTTGACCTGCAGCTCCATTACACTTAATAGTAATAGAATCTTCTGTTAGTCCATCTGAACCATTTACTCTTGTTATTTCAGATCCAAGAATAGTTCCAAGTGTTCTATCAGTATTAGTTATATCAATTTCAAAGTTTACTTTTTCTTTCTTTTCTATAGCGTCTTTAAATTGGCTTAAGAATACTTTTTGATCTAGCACTCTTTCTAATTTAAAGTCGTATTTCTTAGTTTCATCAAACTTAACAACTTTTCCTTTATACTTATCTGGAGTGTAAAGTATTGAGCTTAAATCAACATTCTTAGCTTTCCAGCCATGAATATTTTCTCTCTGTTTAAGTTTATCTACTCTACCAACCATCTCATCAATATTTCTAAATCCAAGACTTGCCATAATTTCTCTTAGTTCTTGAGCTATAAAGTACATAAAGTTAACTACATATTCTGGCTTTCCTTTAAATCTCTTTCTAAGCTCTTCATTTTGAGTTGCAACTCCAACTGGACAAGTATCTAGATTACAAACTCTCATCATAACACACCCCAAAGTTACTAATGGTGCAGTTGCAAAGCCAAATTCTTCTGCTCCAAGAAGGGCCGCTATAGCAACATCACGTCCACTCATAAGTTTACCATCTACTTCAACTCTAACTCTTTCTCTTAAATCGTTAAGAAGTAATGTTTGGTGAGCTTCAGCTAGTCCAAGTTCCCAAGGAAGTCCGGCATTTTTGATTGAGTTTTTAGGTGATGCACCTGTTCCTCCATCATACCCTGAAATTAATATTACTTCTGCTCCACCTTTAGCAACACCAGCTGCAACAGTTCCAACTCCACATTCTGAAACTAACTTAACAGATACTCTAGCTCCAGTGTTTGAATTCTTTAAGTCATATATTAATTGAGCTAAATCTTCTATTGAGTAAATATCATGATGAGGTGGTGGTGATATAAGACCAACCCCTGTAGTTGAATGTCTAGTTTTAGCAATCCATGGGTAAACCTTAGTTCCAGGTAATTGACCACCTTCACCAGGTTTTGCTCCTTGTGCTAGTTTTATTTGAAGTTCATCTGCATTTACTAAATACTCTGAAGTTACTCCAAATCTACCAGATGCAATTTGCTTTATTGAAGATCTTCTTGAATCCCCATTTGCATCTTTAGTCCATCTATCCTTATCTTCTCCACCTTCACCAGTGTTAGACTTACCGCCAATTCTGTTCATGGCAATAGCAAGTGCTTCATGAGCTTCCTTAGAAATTGATCCATAAGACATTGCTCCTGTCTTAAATCTCTTAACAATTTCTGAAACTGGCTCAACTTCTTCAAGTGGAATTGCCTTAGAATTATAGTTAAATTCTAATAATCCTCTTAAAGTGATTTCAGCTTTTTCATCATCAATTAAAGAAGTATATTCTTTAAATAATTCATAATTTGATGTTTTAGTAGCTTCTTGAAGTTTATGAATAGTTAGTGGATTATATAAATGCTCTTCTCCACTATCTTCTCCTGATCTAAGCTTTTCATATCCTGGAGAATCTAGCGAAAAGTCTGCTGCATAAGTTTTTTCTTTAAATCCATTTTTGTGGTTTATCTCTGCTTCTTTTTGAATTTCAGCGAGTCCAATTCCATCGATTCTGCTTATAGTATTAGTAAAGTATTTATCAATAACTTCTTTTCCAATTCCTATAGCTTCAAAAATTTGTGCTCCTTGATAAGATTGTATTGTTGAAATACCCATTTTTGAAAGTATTTTAATTATACCTTTAAGCACTGCTTTATTATAGTTGTAAACAGCTTTATCATATTCTAAATCAAGTAATCCTTCTTCAATTAATCCTCTTAAGCTTTCATAAGCCATATATGGATTTATAGCAGAAGCACCAAATCCAAGCAATGTAGCAAAATGGTGAATCTCTCTAGGCTCTCCACTTTCAAGTATTAGAGCAACTGAAGTTCTTGTTCCTTTTTTAACCAAATATTGATGAAGTGCTGATACTGCAAGTAATGACGGAATAGGAACTTTTGACTCACTTATATTTCTATCAGATAATATAAATATAGTATATCCCTTTTCATAAGCATCTTGAGCTTTTTCAAACGTTTCATTTAATGCTTCCTCTAAAGAGCCACCTTTATCAAATACAATATCAATTACTTTTGATTTTAAGTTTCCTTTATTATAAGCCTTTATTTTAGCTAATTCTTCATCATTAATTATTGGTGAATCAAGTTTAATCAACTCACAATTTGATGCTTTATCTTCTAATATATTACCTTCTGGTCCAAGATAAACATTAGAAGCTGTAACTATTTCTTCTCTAATAGCATCAATAGGAGGATTAGTTACTTGTGCAAATAACTGCTTGAAGTAATTAAATAACGGTTGAGAATTCTTTGATAATACTGCTAAAGGAACGTCTACACCCATAGCTGCTAATGGTTCAGCTCCAGTTTCAGCCATTGGAAGCATTGTTGTTTTTACTTCCTCATAAGTATATCCAAAAGCTTTTTCTAATTTCTTTCTAGTTTCCTTATCATATTCAATCTTGAACTTCTTACTTTCATTCATTTTATCTAAAGTAATCAGATTTTCTTTTAACCACTCTCCATAAGGATATTGATTAGCATAAGAATTCTTTAATTCTTCGTCATCTATAACTTCTTTCTTAACTGTATCTACAAGTAACATTCTACCTGGCATTAATCTATCTTTCTTTTCAACAATTTCAGCTGGTATATCTAATGCACCAACTTCTGAAGAAAGAATAAGTCTTCTATCTTTAGTTATATAATATCTTGATGGTCTTAAACCATTTCTATCTAAAACTGCACCAACTTTTTCGCCATCTGTAAATACGATAGCTGCTGGACCATCCCATGGTTCCATTAGTGTAGCATTATATTCATAAAAAGCTTTCATTTCTTTACTCATAGTTTTACTCTTATACCATGGTTCTGGAATTGCCATCATAATGGCTCTAGTTAAATCCATTCCATTCATATATAAGAATTCTAAATTGTTATCAAATATTGCAGAGTCTGATCCTTCTTTATTTATGATAGGTAACACTCTGTTTAAATCTTTTCCAAGTGCTCTAGATTTAACATTTGTTTCTCTAGAATAAACCTTATTAACATTTCCACGAAGTGTATTAATTTCACCATTGTGAATCATAAATCTATTAGGATGAGCTCTTTCCCAACTTGGGAATGTATTAGTACTATATCTTGAATGTACTAACGCCAAAGATGTTTCAACTCTTTCATCTTCTAAATCTTTATAAAATTCTCTAAGCTGTGTAGATAGTAACATTCCTTTATATACTATTGTCTTTGATGAAAAAGACGCTATGTAGAAAGTTTCATTTAAGAACTTACTTATCCATCCTGCTCTTTTCTCTATATTTCTTCTAACAATATATAAATTTCTTTCGAAATCTTTTCCTGGTTTTATTCCATTTGGTCTTCTTACAAAAGCTTGCATTATTGCAGGCATTGCTTCTAGCGATGCTTTTCCAAGTATTGAAGGGTTTGTTTGAACTTCTCTCCACCCAATTAGTTCAAGTCCTTCTTCCTTTGATATATCTTCAAAAAGGCTCATAGCTTCTTTTCTTGCCTTTTCTTCTTGTGGTAAAAATACCATAGCAACAGCGTAATCCCCTTCGTTTCCGAGAGTCATACCTTTTGATTTTAATTCTTCCTGAAAGAACTTATGTGGTATATTAAATAATATTCCTGCTCCATCTCCTGTATGTTCATCAGCGCCTGTACCACCTCTATGCTCTAGCTTTTCTAGGATAGTTAAACAATCTGATAATATTTCATGAGATTTCTCACCATCAATGTTTACTATAGTCCCAATTCCACAAGCATCATGTTCAAAACATGGATTATATAACCCCTGTGCATTCGGATTATTTCTTTCCATTAAAATTCCCCCTTGAGATAATAATATATTCATTTGTACCTTCTTAAATATTTATCTATCAGGCACCTATTTATCCTTAAAACAATCATATTGCATTTATGTGTAGCAAACAACGAGTAAATACATCCTTTTTTGAAATATAATTACTCGCGTATTGGCTACATTTTATAAGTTATTCATTTTCACTTAATATTAAACTCGCAATATCTTTCATTCTTTTCCCAGAATCCATACTTATCTTCTGCATATATCTAAACGCTTCATTCTCCGTAAGTCCTGAAGTTTTCATGAGTTGACCCTTAGCCTTTTCGATAAGCTTTCTATCTTCCAGAGTATGTTCTAACTTTTCAACTTGATCTCTCAGCTTCTTGATTCTCTTTTTGCTTTGAAAAATTAAATTTATAGCATTAGTTAAGAGAACATTAGAGATTTTAGTACCAATACAATATATATCGGTATCTTCTTCTATAAATGATTTATAAGGCTCATTTACGATAGCTAAAAAACTAGTTACATCTACTAGTGTTTCATAAACATCTAGTAAACTCATATCCTTGAATTTATATCCTACTAAGACTAGGTCTGGGGAATGTTGCATAACTAATCTAATTAATTCATTTCCTGAAGCACATAATGCTATGATTTCATAGCCTTCCTGCATTAGTAAACTCTTTAATTTTTTTGCTGTCTCAATATTGCTTAAAGCTATAATAATTCTTCCATCTTGAGCCATTGCAATCCCCACCTTAATTAATAATAATTGGTATTACTAAATTAATATCTATTAAGATAGTTTTCTAATTCCCAGTCATGTACTTTAGTTCTATAATCATCCCACTCAGCTGCTTTACCTTCAAGATAATTATTGTATACATGTTCTCCTAAAGCTGACTTAGCTAACTCACTTTCTCTCATGAATTGAACTGCTTCATATAAGTTATTAGGTAAGTTATCAATTCCGTTAGCTTTTCTTTCCTCATCAGTCATAGCAAAAATATTTGCTTCAACTTCTGCTGGTGGTTGTAGATTGTTTTTAATACCATCTAATCCTGCTTGTAATAGAGCTGCTAATACTAAATATGGGTTAGAACTTGGATCTGGACATCTAAGCTCAACTCTAGTCCCTGCGCCTCTAGCTGCTGGTACTCTTATCAATGCTGTTCTATTTTTACAAGACCAAGCTAAATAAACTGGTGCTTCATATCCTGGTACTAATCTCTTGTATGAATTAACTAATGGGTTAGTAACAGCTGCAAGACCTTTGATATTCTTTAATAATCCTGCTATAAAGTTATAAGCTATTGGACTTAAGCCATTCTTATCATTTTCATCAACAAAAACATTCTTTCCATCCTTGAATAATGACATATTAACATGCATTCCTGAACCATTAATTCCGAAAATTGGCTTTGGCATAAATGATGCATGTAATCCGTGTCTTTGTGCAATAGACTTAACAACTAGCTTGAATGTCATAATACTATCAGCTGTAGTTAATGCATCACCATATTTAAAGTCAATTTCATTTTGTCCTTCAGCAACTTCATGGTGAGATGCTTCAATCTCAAATCCCATTTCTTCTAATGCTAAAGTCATGTCACGTCTTGCATTTTCTCCTAAATCTGTAGGTGCTAAATCAAAGTACCCACCTTTATCTTGAGTGTTTGTTGTTGCATTACCATTTTCATCAGTTTCAAATAAGAAAAATTCACATTCAGGTCCAACATTCATTGTATATCCAAGTTCAGCTGCATCTGCTATAGCTTTCTTTAAGATATATCTTGGATCACCTTCAAATGGCTTTCCATCTGGTTTATAAACGTCACAGATTAATCTTGCAACCTTACCTTGTTGCGGTCTCCATGGGAAAATTACAAAACTATCTAAGTTCGGTCTTAAATTCATGTCAGATTCTTCAATTCTAACGAAACCATCAATAGATGATCCATCAAACATACATTCATTATTTAATGCTTTTTCTAACTGTCTGTCTGTAATTGCTACGTTTTTTAATGTTCCAAAGATATCTGTAAATTGAAGCCTTATAAATTTAACTCCATTTTCCTTTACTAAGTTAATGATATCTTCCTTTGTGTACTTTGCCATTTTACAAACCCCCTTTTTTTCTAAAAAAAGGCGCACAATAGAAGCGGTATACCATCTATTGAACGCCTTTGCTCAATTCATTTAATAAGTAAATTATATACCACCGTTTCTAACAAATCAATAGATTTTTTAAAAAAGTAAGTATTTTTGTGGTAAAAACTTTAATTTTTAAAGAAATTAATACCATATTCTTTAAAAATTAAAGCTTATATTTATTAAATTGATAAATATAAAAAATAACTTCTGCAGAAAATTATTTTATAACTTATAACAAAAAAACGAAATCAATCTGAATTATTAATTCTATGACTCCGTTGTCAAAGTATATATAAATTTGTAATACATATAGATATCCAACCAAGACCTGAACTTATGGATATGTCTCACCGAAATGAATAACATACTTTTGTTCCAGTTTCTATGTAATTCTGATGGGTGATTCTAAGGCTATAAAGTTGCACCCAAAGTGCTAGCCTCAAAGAAGAAGCTCTGAACTAGCACATTTGGAACAACTTATAGCCAAAGAATCACATCCATCAAAATTACCAATGAAACATTCCACAAAAGTATATTACCCATTTCTAGTTGGGATATATTTCATAGTATAAATATAACTTATAATTGGCTTATCTATATAACTCCTGATAATTAAAATATTTAGATGTTAAATTACCAGTACCATATTGTTAACATACTTTTTATTTCTACATTGTTTTTCTTAATTTATTCAACGTTGAATTTCAATTAAAAACAAGAAATAATCAAGTTTCACTTGGTATTTTCATTATACAAATCAATATTTACTCTGTCAAACGTTATTAATAATACTCACTATTTTCTCTACATATAATATATGTTGCAATTAAATTTCTAAATTTTAATCTGAACTTATGCGTATACCTCACCGAAATAAATAATATACTTTTGTTCCAGTTTCTAGGTAATTATAATGGGTGACTCTAAGGCTATAAAGTTGCACCCAAAGTGCTGGCCTCAAAGAACAATCGCTCACAGAGAGAAAGTTCCAAGAACGAAATATGAAATGCTCATAGAGAAAGTTCTGCTTACCAAATGTAAAATTTGGAGCATCACTTTTCGATTCTCACTTTTTGAACTAGCACATTTGGAATAGTTCAAAGGAAACTCGACTCACTTCGTTCACTGAGTAATTTCAATTGACCAAATCATAGATTCGGAATTTTAATTAAGAATCACATCCATCATAATTGCCAATGAAACATTCCACAAAAGTATATTACTCATTTCTGGTTGGAAAACACTTCATAGTCTAAGTATAGTTTATGATTGTGGTATCTATAATTAAATATGATAAGTTTTTTTCATAAAATATATACGCTGTAATGCACAATTCACAGTTACGGCTAAAATTATTGTAATACTTTTAGAATTATGGTGAAGAATTATTTTTGTAGTGTATATAATTTATTATATTAAATGAATTTTCTTCATTAATTATTTAAAGGCATTCTATGTGTTTTTACACAGACAAAGAAATAAATAACTTGATTTATGATTGCAAAACTCAGTACCTGCTATACTATACTTCTATCTTATATCCATTTCTTAATCTGCTTTGCAGTTTATTATATGTTCTTTTCTATAAATAATACTCAAATGATCAAGAGAAAATAATCATTTAGCATTATTAATAATTAACTTGAACATTTTTAGATAAATTGCTACAATCTTATATGTAAAAATACATATATATGGGGGCTATAATTATGAACACAATTGTAACAAAATTTGGTGGAAGTTCACTAGCAGATGCAACTCAATTTAAAAAAGTTAAAGAAATAATCTTTTCAAATCCAGAAAGAAGATATGTAGTGCCATCTGCACCTGGAAAAAGAAATTCTAAAGATTCAAAGATTACTGATTTATTATATCTTTGCCACGCCCATGTTTCTACTGGAATATCTTTTGATGATGTTTTTAATCATATAACAGATAGATATTGTAATATAGTTAAAGATTTAAATTTAGACTTTAATATTACAGAACATTTGAACATCATAAAAAAAGATCTTGAAGAAGGGGCTTCAAGTGATTATGCTGCAAGTAGAGGTGAATACTTAAACGGATTAATACTTGCTAACTATCTTGGCTTTCAATTTGTTGATGCTAAAGACGTTATGGTTTTTAATAGCGACGGTTCCTTAGATTCTAAAGCAACAGATTCAGCCCTTCATTATAAATTATCTAAAGTTTCTAAGGCTGTAATTCCTGGCTTTTATGGAGCAGATAAAGACGGAAATATAATCACATTCTCAAGAGGTGGTTCTGATGTAACAGGAGCTTTAGTTGCTTCAAGCATCAATGCTGATCTTTATGAGAATTGGACAGATGTTTCAGGATTTTTAATGGCAGATCCTAGAATAATAGATAATCCAAAACCAATAAGCAAAATAACTTATTCAGAACTTAGAGAACTTTCCTATATGGGTGCTTCTGTATTACATGAAGATGCAATATTCCCAGTAAGAGAAGTTGGAATTCCAATAAATATAAAAAATACAAACAAACCTCAAGACGAAGGTACTTTTATCGTAAAAAATACAGATGGCTCAATGAAACCAACAACTGTAACAGGTATAGCTGGTAAAAAAGATTTCACAGTTATCTCAATATCTAAAGCATCAATGAATTCAGAGCTTGGTTTCTGTAGAAAAATCTTATCAATACTTGAACAGCACAATATTTCATTCGAAAATATGCCTTCTGGAATAGATACAGTATGCTTTGTAATTCAAGACACTCAATTGAAGAACAAAAAGGATGTTGTTGTGGAAGAAATTAAAAGAGCATGCAACCCAGACAGTATAGAAATCCATCCAAATTTAGCTATGATTGCTACTGTTGGACGTGGAATGGCTAAACAAAGGGGCACTGCCGCTAAGATATTTACAGCTCTTTCAAATGCTGAAATCAACATTAGAATGATAGACCAAGGTTCTAGTGAAATGAACATACTAGTTGGTATAGAAAATGATGATTTTGAAAAAGGAATTGCTGCAATATATAACGCATTTAATTAGAAAATAGATATAACCGAAAGAAGGATACACTTTTGTTCCAGTTGCTAGATAATATGACTTTGGATTTCTAACATTAGAAATTGTACCCATTCCTGCATGATCCTTAGTTCCTAAGGACAAGCAACAATGGAACAAGTTCTAATGAAGAAACTCCTAAAGCCACATTCTCAATGCAACACTCCACAAAAGTATATCCTTCTTTCTGATAATGTATGATTTTAATATGTAATTATTAATCTATAACTATAAATAATGTTCTTTTCTATAAAATATTAATTTAAAAGCCTAATTAAAGAGTCTTTCCACTCCCTAATTAGGCTTTTTTTATACTGTTTGATTAGTCTTTTTCATCTTGCTTCTTAAGAATTCAACGATAACTGGTACAATAGAAATAAATATGATTGCTATAATTACAAATTCAAAGTTCTTTTTAACTACTGGAATGTTTCCAAAGAAAAATCCTAGTGCTGAAACTACTAGTACCCATAGAATTCCGCCTATTGCATTAAACGAAATAAAGTGCCTATATTGCATCTTTCCTATTCCAGCTACAAATGGTGCTAGCGTACGGACTATTGGGATAAATCTTGCAAAGATTATTGTTTTTCCACCATGCTTTTCATAAAACTTGTTAGTTTTATCTAGGTGTTCTTTCTTAATAAGTTTCCCGCCAGCAATATTAATAAGTTTATCGCCAAAAATTCTTCCTATTTCATAATTAACTGTGTCTCCTAAGATTGCTGCAACCATTAGAAGTCCTAATAATGCATATATATTAAGCATTCCCATAGCAGCAAAAGCGGCAGCAGCGAATATTAACGAATCTCCCGGTAAAAATGGAGTTACTACTAATCCTGTTTCCAAAAATATTATGAAAAATAGTAGCAAGTATGTTTCAAATCCATAATTGTTTATTATGAATCCTAGATATTTATCAAGATGCAAGAATATATCAATTAAATAAGTAACTGTATTCATATTTTTCCTCCCATATGTTTCGACATATTAATTAATTTATAACATATGGTTATTATACATTATTATTTAGTAAAGGGAAATTAAGATTTAATTAAAAATAAATTCTTGAATTTATCAAAACTTATACTTAATATTTTCACGTTATATATTTATGATTTAATATCAGAACAAATCTGGAAGAGGACTCTCCTCTATCCTTACTGTAGCCGGCTTACTGATAGACTGTACAGTTATGGTATTTGTATAATCTCCTTGAATTTCTGGAGTCTTTTCGGTATATAATACTAGAATCTTTCCATTAGAGTTTGAAAGATTCGATACATTATAACTGTAATTTCCATTCTGACCTGACATAATTCCAATCTGATTTATTGAACCTGTATTGGTAACTTCATATACTTTTATATCTCCCTCTATATTAATTCCATCAGCAATCTTAAGAGTAATAGCATTACCATTCGCAACGCCGCTAGCATATGCTCCTAAGGTTACAGTCGCTCCTTTTGCAAGTGTTTCTGTTGTTCCATCTATATCGGGTTCATTCTTACTTAAATCTATCCCCTTATATAAACCATGTTGCAGGTTGTTAACTCCGCCTATATATATAGATGGTGTATCTATATTCTTCTTAGTAATCGTTCCACCAAAGTTTGTATATGAAATATTATTATTATCCTGAGGCCCAAAACCTAATGTTCCATATTTTCCATCCACAGACTTGACTTTAAAAGTAACCTCAAACGGTTGAGGGCTTGTTTGCTCCCACATAGAGCTCTGACTATTATAAGTATAAGTAATTTTAGGTAAAGTTATAGTTCTCAGCTTGCCAGTTCCACCTAATTCTCCATCTTCTACTGCATCAAAATTACTTCCTAAATCAAAATTCAGCTTAGCATCGTTAATACTTAAAGTTTTAGCACTTATACCAGCTTTTAATCTATCAGCAACATTTTGCATATCTATATTTCCAAAATTAAAATTCCCACCATCATTTTTACTCTTAAGATAATCTATATCAAGCCCCAACAATCCTTTATGCACGTCACTTAAATTCGAAGTTGTATTTTGATTTTGATTACAACTCATATCAATACTAATTATTTTATACCCTCTGTTTTTTATTTCATCAAGATCGGATTGGTTATAAGTAACATTTCCCGAATTCACTAAGATTATTGCTTTATTAGCATTTGCATCTCCTTTATTCACCAACAAATCATCCGCTTTTTCTAACGCTGGTCTTATATTTCTATTATTTGATGATTGTGGTGTCATTATATTATTTTGAAACAATTGCCTTAAAGTTTCTCTTTCACTTGAATTATTTCTATTGAAAAGCCTATCATATGTCCCATTGTCAACTGGGTACTTTACTGAATCATTATATCCTACAACTCCAAATTTAATATTTTGCCCTTTCAATGTATTATCCGTTCCATTATTTGAATCATTAAGCAATATGTTAGTAAACCAATTCTGCATAAGTGCCCATCTATTTCCTTGACTCATATTGCTAGATAAATCTACAACAAATACAGCGTTAGTTATCATTCCACCCGATCCACCATTGAGGTTATAAGCAAATGCATCTGTATTAATTTTATATTTTATCTCTATTTCCTGTAGTGCATTTGCCGGATTAGGTGTTATACTTTCCAAAATTGCATGTATATCTGGAAGTTGATTATCTTCTATTGATATTTTTTGTACCGGTACGTTAGCTGATATTATAGAACTTTGCCAAGGAAAAGTAACGGTTGAATTTGCAAATACAGATATATTGTCGCCATATGCATTAGATTTAATTTTTATTGTAAATGGAACCGGATCCGCTGAATATGTTACTGTGGTTCCATCATTACTTCCTGGTACTTCCTTATAATTAAAATCAGGTAATCTTATAGTATTCCCATTGATTGACTCTATAGAAGTATTTGTATTAGGATCATAATTGAAATTTACATTTGTTATAGGATAACTATCTGCTATATCATCCCCTATATTACTAAACACGGCGTCTATAGCCCCACTATCAGTTTCATAAAAATTTGAATTATTTGTACTCATCGAACTATGAATTTGTTGCATTTTAGTATTTCCATCACTATCCAAACCATAGCCAATTGAGAATACATTATATCCCTTTCCTTTAATTATTTCTCCCATTGTCTTAGCATAGTTTAATGACTTACCATCAGTGTCCGAATATCCAGTTCCACTTTGACTTACATTGCTAGCAACATTCGATTGCGTAATATCTGTATAATAGTTACTATACGAACTCCCTTGATATTTGTAACCAGTATAATTTCCTGTATATGGACCTGTCCTATAACCAGATGGCATATGGTTGCTATCAAAGCCATAGTTTACACGATTAAAAGACCAATCGTAATACGTATAGTATGTTCCATTATAATCCCCCCATATCCAGCCACTATTAGCTGTTTGCCAATTATAATAAGTCGGTTCTCCATCTGACATGAATATTATATTTTTACTTGCCAAAGGGTTTTGCTCTGAACTATTAGATAATAAATAAGCTGCCTGCCTTAACCCTTCCCCAGTATTAGTCCCTCCTCCTGCGGTTAAATTATTAATAGATCTTTTTAACGCAGTAACGTTTGTAGAACTAGAAACATCAGTTAATTTATTTATAATTGTCGCCTGAGTATCAAAGTCCACTATTGCAATTTTTAAATTTTTTACAGTTGACATTTTTGTAATGAAATCAGTTGCAGCTTTTTTTAGATTAGTAAGCTTATAATTATCAGCCATACTACCGGAAGAATCTAGTACCAAAACAATTTCTTTTGGCGGTATTGATATTTTAAAAGGTTGCGGATGTATTGTACCATTTATAGTTATTTCCTCACCTAACTTTGGATTTTTAGGTGTATATGAATCTATTGTTACTGTAAATTGAGGCTTAGAGGCAATATCTGCCTTTACCCTAAATTCTGAGCTATTTATAGATACTAATATTAACATTAGACTAATAATCAAACTTACTTTTTTCAAAAATTTTCTCTTATTACCTTTCAACTTCAAACTTCTTCCTCCCCTCTGACAGTATAACCTTTTTAAAAACCAACAATCTTACGCTTATTTATTAGCTTTCTAATCCTCTATTTCTAAATTCAGTCACAAAATTAATTGGATAATCTACAGTACTGGTACCTTGATTCTTACTGAGCACTATACTAAATTCAATTGAATTAGCTTTACTAATATCCCCACCATAATTTATAGTAAAACTCTTAATATTTTTTACTATTTCTTCCTGATCATTTTCAATATTCGAACCATCGCTATCTTTAGATTCAATTATAGATAAAGTCTTCCCATCCTTTTTATAATTAGAAGAATTCTTTATAGTTATTGTCCAGTATCTTTCTTCAACAGATCCATCATCTTCTTCGACATAAGATTTAATCATCAAATTTTTGACTTCCCCATTGACAATATCAGCAGATTCTACCTCATTGGCTTGCATAGCAATATTGCTTATTTTCTCCTGAACCGTTTGTGCTCCTATTTGCAAGGTAGACTTAACATCTGAATCAGAAAAGATCTTATTGCCTGTAGTAAATATAGAACCCATAATTCCTAATATAATTACAGTCAAAGCCAATACAATTATCATTTCTATAAGAGTAAATCCCGTTCTTCTCTTATTCATGCTAAATCCGCCTTTCTATTTAACAAGCTTCCAAAGCTTAGTATTCAAGAACTTATTAATATCATAATTAGGATTTAATATTTCATTACTGCTATCAGATTCTTCTCCTCCACCGGTGTAAATCGTTCCACCAAATATATCATTAAACAATTCAATATTCTGTGATTGAATCCTTTCAATTATTTCTGGATCATAAGTTATTAAACTTGTACTATTCCCATTATTTTTTCCTTTGATTATCAAATTTCCTTTCGCTATGATAGATCCTCTAAAATTAACATTTCCATCGATAGTCACATCACCATCTGTCCCTATTAATGCATCTATTTCTTTATTATTTGATGCATTAATAAATATATAATCACCTGTATCATCATAATTCTCAGAAGCATTATCTCCACTAATAACTATATTCTTTTTAGTCAATATAGCTTTTTCTGCATCATTATCATTAATTTCCTTTGCTTCATTCTCTGCACTGTACTTATAACTGTTACTTTCATCAATATCTTCTGGTAATTTCATTATATTTTCTATAGTATACTGAGGCTTAGAAGTACTCTTTAAATCATACAGGTTTTTCAAATATGTTTTTTCACTTTCTGTTAACTTGTCATAATCCTTTTGAGGATATCCCATATTATAAACTTTCTGTGCATATTCCTCTCTTTTAGGATCTATAATATCTTCCATATCATTATCATTAATAAGATTTGTAGCATCGTTCTTGACTTGAAATTTTCCTGATAAATCTTTATATATTATAGCCCCTACAGCTTTAGTATTACTTGGTAATGAAATTCCACCTGTATTCTCTTCCTTTAACTTTCCATCCCAATAATCTTCAAAATGTACTCTTTTCTGAGCAACCTCATTTCCTGAATTACTATTGCTACTATTTGTTCCATCAAATAAATAAAGTGGATCATGATAGCTAAATATTTCATTAGGAGTGTTTGGATCTGGAACTGAATAAGCTGAATAATTTCCTTTAAAAGCAAGAGATTCACCAGTTTTGTATGGTTGATCTTTTGTATCTATATATGCCACACCCATAATATAAGCACTATTTTTAATATCAACTTTAGAATTACTATTTCCGTTAACTATTATACAACTAGAATTCTTATCCTTTTCTTCACTTTCCTCACCATTAACAGTTCTCTCATTAATTCCATAAAAATTATTAATTTTTATGTTTGTAGAATTTGCTTTCAATGTTATATCATTGTCTACTACTAAATTCCCGATACTTAAATTAGAATAACTTGATTGATTCCCATTTATATTTCCTGCATATAGATTTCTCGCATATAAGTTACTAGTAATTTGTGCTGGTTTATCATTATCTTGTCCAACATTATTTCCAATATTAAAAGTTTCATTAGTCATAACATTATCAAAAGTAAAATTCTTAACATTTTCTAATGTTATTCCACCTTTATATTTATTATAAACTATCCCATAATCACCAGAAATTTTTGTTCTATCTCCCTTAACAAATACATCTCCTGTAACCTGCAGATTGCTCAAATTATCTATATCCATATTCCCCCCAACCGTAATTCCTCTATTTTCGAGGGCAGGATACTCCTGTAAGTTTCCTGTACTTTTCGTGAAGTATACATCATTATAATTAGGAACAAACATTGTATATGTAGCCTGAACAGTTCTCATATTCCTGCCAATAACATTCGTATTCTGCCCTTTACTCTCAAATTCTGATTGTACCGTTATTGTATATTTTTCTTTATTATATACATCTAGACTTAATTGTTTGCCACTAGATTGTAAACTTATGCTCTTTACATCTAAATCATTGCCTCTATCATATCTAATTCCACCTGAATCATTTATAGAAAGATTCGGTGGGTTATTGTTATCTGGGAATTGAATTTCTGCTATATCATAACTTGATTCATTATCATTCAAGTCTCTAACCCCATTCACATATGACTTATTGACTATTGATTCCTTTAACTTATTAGGTGTAATTTCCTTATCAGCATAATCTTTTCCATCATACTTTAATATGAAATTATTAAAAGCTCTTTTAAATTCTTGATTTACAATAACATCAAGCATTTCATTATCTTCCTCTATTTTTTTATCAATAAATTGCTGGCTCTTTTTATCTTCATCTTTATCATGATTACTGTTATATTCCTTCCAATAGTCGATATCAATCTTCAAATCAATGAAATCTTGATTATACGGACTTGTTTCATCATCATTACTATCTTTAGTTAAGCTTTGTAATCTTTTAACTCTTAAATTTCCATACTGAGCAGCTGCATCAAAGGTTTTTCCGATTAGATTATATGCAACATCTAATCCTGATTCCGAACTATATAAATTTTCAACTCTCTTACTTTCTACAACTCTAGCTTTATAATTTGCTGATATCATTGATAACATAGCCATCGATACTGTGGATACAAACATAAATATAATTATAACTACTATATAACTTGAACCATATTTTTTCCTTTTCACCTCTTCACCCCCAATTCCTTTTTAAATATATTAGTAGTAAATTATTTTCACGGATTTTCCACATCTACATTCTCGTTAAAATATCCAGTAAATAAATCCCCACCATTTGTATAAGCTACTTGAACTTTAATATCATGTAAATCTCCAATTTGAGTTTCCTCTTCTGATCTATTATTGTAAACATTCACTTCTCCCTGACGAGTCTCAATATCTACATTCAAATCACTTGATTTTTCTAAGCATATATTTATAGGTTCATCATCTTTATTATATAAATTTATCTGTATGTTCTTTGATTTATCTAATACATAATCTTTAAAATTCACAGTAAATTTTATTTGTTTTTTCTCTCCTTCAATGCCATCTATATTAGAGAAAACTCTTCCTATAAGTTGCTTACCATCTTCATCTTTAATAATTATTTTTTTCTGTTTTTTACTATTATCCCAGCTTGTATAGACAAAAAGTTTTATATCTTTATCAGATTTAATTTTCACTGGGCTTGTGCCTAGATCTCCACTTTCATCATCCACTCTGCCTATCTCTATACTTCCATTATTATTCTCCACAAAAACACTATAATCAAATGTTTCTACATTATCACCTGACGACCCTGCATTCCCTATTCCCCCCGCTGACTTAACTTCTATGCTTTTACCGTCAATTGAAGCCTGAGTTTTATTTAAAGTAATTGTTTCAACATATTTACTTAAACTCTCACTGCACTCATTATAATTCTCATCTAAGTACCGTTTGTAAACAGCTACACTACCTCCTGCAAATTCTTCAAAGTTTATACTACCTACATTTAATTTACCTTCTGAAATATGAAATTCTCCATTTTTTGTTGCAACTTTTATCTCTTCAATTACATTCTTTCCTTTTAATGCTGCAGTTTGTTTCACTTGCGCATCTTTAGTTTGTTTAATGAGTAATAAATAAGCATTATATACACCAACCGAAATTATTGCAATCAAGGCCATACTTATTATTACTTCTAGCAACGTAAACCCCTCACATTTTTGGAAATTCCTTTTTATAAGTCCTCACCTACTTTTGATTAACGCTTATACTGCTTCCATCCCCTTCAACTTTTACCCGTGGATCTGCAGTATCATCTCCTGTTACATTAACATTTACCAGTTTGTCAGTTTTATTCATTACCTTTAACTTAATTTCGGATTTATCATTTGAAGTAATTCTATTTTCACTTTTGACATCTAAAATTATATTTTGTGATGTTGGCACAAATTCTGCCCCAATCCCATCATAATTTATTGGGAACGTTCCTTTAGATGTTTTATATTTGTAATAATATTTATCGCCATCTTGAGTTAGTATAATCTCTACATTTTCCATGGAATTACTATCTGCATAAACATAAGTTGTTTTTAAATCATCATTTACCTTTCCTAACATTATCGTTGGTAAATCAGAGGTTGATGATTTTACTGTTGCTACAAAATCACTAGTATCTTTGTTAGCTTCTATGTTACCACTAGCAGCTCCTGTACTAAATGGTACACTTTTCCCATAAGTATTATTTAAATTCCATTTTAAATATCCCTCTAGTTCATCATCAATCTTTGGAACTGCATAAATCTCAAGATTCATTGTACCCTTTACCGAACTTAAGGTATCTTGATCTATTTTTATTGAATTTACTACTATCTTTTTTTCATTGCTTCCAATTGTCTTTAATAACGTATTTAAACTATCATAACTTCCATTAAAATTAACTTCTGCTTTAAGATATTGAACTGTATCTTTTTTCTGACCTTTGGGCTTACTTGAGCTTGAGTTATTTCCACTACTTGAATTTGAATTATTAGTATTAGAATTACTCGAACTCTTTATCTTATCACTATTACTAGAATTTTTGCTATCAACACTACTTGTATTCCCATTGCTTTTCTCAGATTCTTCTTTATTTTCAGTACTACTTTTTTGTTTATTATTAACTTCATTATTATATTCATCTACAATTCCTTGTAACGAACTTTCTGCTAAAGTACTACTCTTTTTATCTTCTGTTTCCACACTATCAGAAATTATAGGATTAAATTTAATGCCTCCATCCAATCCACTACTTTTCAATAAATTATCTAACTCTAATATTATATGTTCCTCGCTTATAGTTGGATAAAACGGTAGTGATTCATCGCTTATTTTAGCTTTTAATATTTTCACATCACTCTTTTTAGATTCAATTGAATTTATCGTATTTATCGCTGTAGTATACTTCTGCTGAATCTCATTTTGTTGCTTTACTTTTTGCTGTATAATATTAATTTCATAAGAATAAACGAATTGATAGTACGCTAAACCTAATACTATAATACCCAAGATATATAACATTACTTTTTCTCTATTACTTATTTTCATATTATTCAACATCCTTTAACATGCATTTTATATCAAAAGAGTATTCTCCTTCTACCGCGCCCGAATTATCTATAGAATTTACATAAACATCTTGCATCTTAGGCAACGAACTCAAATTATGTTTCAGCTCTGCAACTGCGCTTCTGCTTGTTGATACACCTTTTATAGTAATAGTGTTATCTGATATATCTAAATTCTTAAAAGAAACTTCACTTGGTACAGTTGAACTTATATCCATTAGCAATACATCTGATACATTATCCCTATTCTTGACGGAAACTGCTACATCAGTAAGTGCACTATCATATTTCTTTAATGTAGTAATCTGTTTGTTTATATCGTCTGCTTCTCTTAACTGCTCTTGTATTTCTGGATCAGATAATTTCTTATTATAATCATCTATACTTCTATTCAAAAGGATTATTCTAACAGTATTAACGCCAAAGGTTCCTACTATTAAAAGAGCTACTATAACCATTACTCCATATATATATATTCTAGAATTTATCTTTTCCTTATTTTTTCCCTGGTAAGGTTTAAAAAAATTTAAATCTTTCATTAATACAGCCTCCTAACTAAAGTCTTATGACTGAGCCGATTACATTGATGAAGTCATCTATTCGCTTACCATCATCACTAGACTTGAAGGCTATTTTAGAAAGGCCTTTTCTTCTAATTGTTTTTATTCCAAGTTTTTCAGTCATATAGTTATCCATTCCTTTTAGTTTAGAACTTCCTCCAAAAATTACTATGCTACTTACTTCCTCTCCCATATTTTTATTTTTATAGAATTGAATTATTTTTTCTATTTTTTCTATCCAATCATCAGTAATTTCTCTCACATGAATATTGATTGGCTCGAAAGGTTCCTCTAAATCTATATTTCTAATCTTAAAACCTTCTACTTCTTCAGCCTTAATTAAATTTTGTTCTATTAATAATTCATCAATATCATTCCCACCAGCTTTTATCATTCTGGTGAAGTCTAAATTTCCATTTTTATATATATTAACATCGATAAAGCTTGCCCCCATATCAATAAAAGCAACTGAATCCTCTGGATTATATTCATATTCATTATTTTTATCTACACAATTAATAAATTTATTTATTGCATTATAATTCACATCTAAAGCATAAGGCTTTAAATCCAATTTTATTAAAAGATCATAATATCCTCTGGCTATTTTATCTGGATATGCTATAACTCTTACATTTATTTTTTTTGATTCATTTATTTCTTCTTCACTTAAAATTTGTACTTGCAATATATAATCTTCTAAATTTATAGGAAGATATTGCTGAATTTCATATCTTACTACAGTATCCATTTCTTCGTCTTCTACTCTCGGAATTAAAATTTCTCTATTTATAATTAAAGTTGAATTAGTAGTACAAATGCCATATTTGGCTTTAATTCCATTTTCCTTTAACACTTGTCCTAATTTATTAAATAATTCTTCTGATCTTTTTATTTCTCCATCTACAACAGCACCTTTAGGTGTCTTCATTGTAATATATTTATCTATAGTTAATTCTTCTTTATAATACATTCCTTCAACTATCTTTATCATAGAACTTCCTATGTCAAAAGCTGCTACTTTCCTTTTTTGCTCTGAAATCTTTATTTTATTATTTTTGACATATTTCTTTAAAAAATCAAATTTTATCTTTGTAAATTCATTAAACTTAAATTTCTTTTTTAAATTCTGTATACTAATACCATCATTTTTTTTCATATCATCTCTCCTACTATACCAACTCATTCTGTTAAGTTATATTAACCTTGTTCTTCTGAAAATAAGGGAATAAGATAAATTTGCTTATAAAACTCCCCCCAAAAAAAGAGTAGCAACTCATAAAATAAAATTAAAGTATTCTGATATAATTTGGACAAACCATAAAATTTTATATTATGCATGTATACTAGTCAAAAATACCAGTTTAAGAAATTGAAATACAACTTGCCCCAGTTTCATTAGCAAGTTAGAAATATCTGAGCACACTTTCTCAAAACGTCAAAATATTGTAATCCAATTAAGTTTCTATTAAATCTAAGTATAGAAACTTATTAAATAACATAGTTTTTATTAAAGTATTTAAAATCTAGCAGAAAACAAAAAAGTTTTCTATTAATTTGAAATTTAAGTAACTTAATACATTTATTAAACTTTATCTATAGTTTCATAAATTTTATGGATTACTAATTGTTATTATATCTGTCGAAGTTGCCTTTTTTACTAGAAATAGCATCTTCCTTAACCATTACTTTGTTTCCACTCAATCTATACTTAATATCTTTAAATAAGCTACAAAAGCCTAAATTATCATAAGATTATTTTTCATATAATTGCTTATTACTCCATATATACTTTTCAAATAACAAGTAATTCTATGAAATATCAAACTATTTTTTCATATCAATATAATAGAGTCGTTAACTTTTTATTTTTAGTTTTATCTATTATCATTGCAAATAAATTTTTAATTCATGATGACTAAACTTTTTACATAAACTAAATAATTAATTAGTTATAAGGGTATAGAAATCCATACTCTTATAACTTTTTAATCTAGTTAATAAAAATAATTTATATATATTCTTTTAATCAACTACTAAATCTGTATACTGTTTTGCCGTAGTATCTTCAGCAGGTGCCAGTACTGGACTGCCTGTTACACTTGACTTAACACTTACATCTCCATTAGGTGTAATTGTAACTATAAAGTTTGTTCCAGACTTAGCTTTTGGTACGACAGATCCATCAATTCTTGCAACTATTGCATCTGAATCTGCATCTCCAGTATCACCTGTCATTATAGTTACTGCTTTGTCTGCAGATGCTGTGGCTATAGTTCCATTGGCTACTAACATTGAAGTTGTTGTTTGTATATTCTTAGCTGCTGATATATCATCACTTACTCTCGCATCTAATCTTACTTGTCCAAATTTAGGAATTGCTATTGCCGCTAATATAGCAATTATTGCAATAACGATAATCAATTCAACTAGTGTAAATCCCTTCTTTTTTTTCTTTGATATTTTATTCTTTCCTTTTAACAATAATTGGTTCATTTCTAAACCCCTCCTAATTTTTATATATTATTTATTTTAATGCACTTTAATTTTAATATAGCACATTAATTACCTCTCTAATTAAATTTTATTATAACTATCAAACATTGGTATCATGATAGATATAACCATAAAGCCTATTATAATCCCCATAATAACTATTAAGAGTGGCTCCATAAGAGCAACAGAAGTTTGGATAATTGAATCTAGTTCCTCATCATAAAAATCTGCTGTCTTATTTAATATATCATCTAAAGATCCAGTTTCTTCGCCTATTTTTACCATTGAATATAACATTTCTGGAAATATCCCACTTTCCCTCATAGACGTATATAAACTTTCCCCTCGTACTACCTTATCTCTTATTTTTAGCAACTCAATTTCAGCAATTTTATTTCCTGCAACGTCCCCTACTATTTTCAAAGCTTCCACAAGTGGCAATCCACTTGCTAATAACGTAGATAATGTTCTTGTAAATCTTGACACTATAATCATTTGATTAAGTTTTTTTAGTACTGGGAGCTTCAGTTTTAGGTTGCTTGAAAAATATATCCCTTCATCGCTTTTTAAAAATATATTAATCAAAAAGCCTGCTAAACCTATAGCTATTATTATAATATACCAATAATTTTTAATTCCACTGCTAAGGCTAAGCAAAAACTTAGTTGACCATGGTAAAGCTGTTCCACTTTGTTCAAATATTTCTGTAAAAGTAGGCATTACATAAGTTAATATAAATACCACCGCAAGAATTGAAACTATCCCAAGTACAGTCGGATATATTAAAGCGCCTTTCACTTTATTTGTTATTTTATTTTCCTTTTCATAATGAGTTGCCATTCTAAGCATTATATCTTCCAAATTACCGCTAGCCTCACCTGATGCTACTAAAGATACTAAAAGTTCTGGAAATATATCTTTATGCTTTGCCATAGAATCAGATAAAACTTCACCTTTTGCAACATCATCATTTATATCTTTAGTAGCTTGTCTTAACTTTTGGTTCTCGATTTGAGAGCTTAATATTTCTAAACAAGTTAAAATTGGTACCCCTGCATTCAACATGGTATAAAACTGCCTACAAAATACTGCTAAATCTTTGAGCTTTACTTTCTTATTAAAATTCAGGGTAATATTCGTACTTTCTATTACCTCTTCTACTTTTAGTGGATAGTATCCATTACCTGAAATAAAGTCTATAACATCATCCCTAGAATCTGCTTCGTGAGTTCCTTCTATTTTCTCTCCATTTGGGTTCATCGCTCTATATTTAAATTTTGCCATATAATCACCTTCTTTCGGCTCACACATTTCACAATTATCTATATAATTCCTCTTTAATTTTTTGATATACTTTTAAAGTTCGAAATTACCTATTTCAAAACTATTAATTATCTCTTCCTAAACTAACTATTGTTGATAGTTCCTCTATGGTCGTTCTTCCTCCTATAACCAAATCTTTGCATTCACTTTCTAGAGTTTTCATTCCTTTTCTTACTGAAATATCTCTTAACTCATCTGTATTGGCACCTGAGCTAATAGCTTCCCTATGCTCTCTTGTTACTTCCATAATTTCATAAATTCCAACTCTTCCTGAATATCCAGTATTATTACAATATCCACAGCCTGCACCCCTATATATGGTTAATGGTTCATTTATATTCTTTTCTAAGACTTCCTTCTCATATTCACTAGCTTCATAAGCTTCCTTACAATTGTTGCATATTTTTCTTACTAATCTTTGCGCAATAACTCCTACAACAGATGTTGAAACCAAATATGGTTTAATTCCCATGTCCACAAGTCTTATTATTGATGATGGTGCATCATTTGTATGAAGAGTGCTTAAAACCAAATGCCCTGTTATAGCTGCTCTAGTAGCTATTTCAGCTGTTTCCTCATCTCTAATTTCTCCAATCATAATAATATCTGGATCTTGTCTTAATATACTTCTTAGTCCACTTGCAAAAGTTAACCCTGCCTTTTCATTTACGCTTACTTGATTGATTCCATTCATGGTATATTCTACTGGATCTTCTACTGTAATTATGTTTACACTATTAGAATTCAATTCATTTAATATTGAATACAAAGTTGTAGATTTACCACTTCCTGTAGGTCCTGTAACTAATATAATTCCGTGAGGATTTCCTATTATTCTATTTAGTCTATGAATATTTTCTTCACTCATTCCAAGCTGCTTTTTATTTAATATAGATCCATTTGTATTTAAAATTCTTATTACAATCTTTTCACCATTAACCACTGGAAGTATAGATACTCTAAGATCCACTTGGACTCCGTCAACTTCGAACATTATCCTTCCATCTTGAGGTATTCTTTTTTCTGCTATATTTAATCCCGCAAGTATTTTTATTCTTGTAACTAAAGGCCCTAAACTTTCTATTCCAAGTGTATTAACAGTCTGGAGCTTTCCATCTATTCTATACCTTATTCTTATTTCATTTTCAAATGGTTCTATATGAATATCAGAAGTTTTCATTTCTACTGAATTTCTAAATAAGTAGTCCACCATTTTAACTACTGGTGCGCTGTTAACTTCGCTCATTTCATCTATAGCTTGTTTACTATTTTTGATCGCTTTAGTACTTTCTTTTGCCAGTTGAATAGCAGCGTTATTAACCTGCTGACTACTATAATATATTCCTATAAATTTCTTTATATCCGCTTTCCTAGATATAAACGACTCTATTTCAAATCCTGTGGATATTGCGACGTCATCAATAGCAAATATATTTAGTGGATCTGCAAGAGCCACTTTAATCTTATTATTATCAAATCCAAATGGGATTAATAGATACTTATCACATAAATTTTGCGGAATTAAAGTTATTGCTTTTCTATCAAAATTTATTGTATTTAAGTCAACTTTTTTAATTCCTGTTTGCTGTTCTATCGCTTCTATTATATCTTCTTCAGTTATAATTTTACTATCGAGTAGTATTTCCCCTAGCTTCTTCCCTAGTGTCTTTTGAGACTTTAATGCTTCTTGCAATTGATATCCTGTAATTTTCCCCGCATTTACAAGAATGTTACCTAGCCTTCTTTTTTCAGTTGCCATTCTGAGTCTCACCTTTCCTATGAATTATAAATAAAATGCGGTATAACACCTTATAATTAGTATAAGTTTGCTATTTAATTTACACAAGTAAAGTTATTGTAAAAAAGTGTATCTTCACATTAACAAGCTCCAATAGATTTTTAATATTTCTGTTCCATAGATCATTGAAATTAAACTTCCTATTGCTATAAAAGGTCCAAATGCTATCTTTTCTTTTGCCTTCTTTAATTTTAGCGCTAAAACAATTATTCCTATTATTCCACCTAGCACAATTGCTAGAAATAAGCCTAATAAAATTCCTTTAACTCCTAAGAACACTCCACACACAGCAGCAATTTCAATATCACCTTCACCCATTCCCCTTGTTAAAAACACTATTAATCCTATAATTATTGCTCCAAGTATTCCTCCTAGAATTAAATCTAGAACATTATTCCTATATAAAACATATTGTAATACTATAAATCCCCCCCCAGCTATTCCTCCAAAAATCGTAGTACTTGTAAATACAAACTGAGTATCAAAATCTATAGCACTAATTACTATTAAAAGAGATACCAAAATACAATATTTTACAGTAATTACATCTAATCCAAACTTTAAGTATACAATTAGATACAGCAATCCATTTAATATTTCTATAAGCGGATACCTTATAGAAATTTTTTCATCACAATATCTACATTTCCCGCTAAGAAATATATAGCTAAATACAGGTACAAGATCTAGCGGATTTAAGTTATGTTTACAGTTTGTACAATGAGATGGCGGAAAAGCAATTGATTTTTCCATGGGAATTCTATAAATACAAACATTTAAAAAACTACCTATAACTAGTCCCAAAATACATATAAATATATAATCCAAAAAATCACCTCTCATTGTATATTTTAATATTATTTAACTTTTTTGTAAACGTTGTTATATACAAATTTGTATTTTAACTACATTTTTTTAAATATTTAATAGGAATTATATAAACATAATAAACTTTCTTTTTATTAAAATACAGTTAATCTGATTGTATTTCAATATCTTCCTCTGTCTTACCTAAAAATATTTCATACTTTTATTTAAAAATAGGTTGTTGAATAACTAATTTTTACAAATGGTTATTTAAGAAAATATTCTTAGAAATTATATATTCCAAGG
>NZ_JAKGTE010000052.1:0-29793 GCF_022324665.1 Clostridium sp. YIM B02500
CGAGTAGCACAGCCAGCAACAAAGCCTTACAGGCGCAGAGCAAACCACCCGTTTTACGGGTGGTCCTGATTATAAGCTATTGATTATTATTTGACAACCACACCTACACCATTTGGAATAACTACAACATCAGCATCTTTACCTTTTATGTCATATGCAATGTTTAATGCTTCGTCAAAAGTATAAGCATGTTTCATATGCATGCTCTTAATCATATTCGGATCGCACATATCTGTAACAACGATTACAGTGTAATTACATAGAATTCGTGTTAAAATTTGAATCTCCCATTGATCAGGAATTGTTTCATTTCTAGGAACTTTTAATATTTGTTCAAGAAGTTCTTCAGGAGATTTTGAATTTGCTATAGTTTCATAAAAAGATTGACCACCATGTCCATCGTTACAAGCGGCTATCATAATAATTACTCCGTCTTTCTTGCATGTAGCTTCTGCAGCTGTCATACCCTTTACAGCTTGGTATATATTTTGATCTAGTGGATATCCACCATTGCTTGAAATTGCAATGTCAGCTTGTATACTTTTTACACTGGAAAGCTCCATAACAAATTTGCAACCTTCTTCGTGAGCAAGTTTACTATCACCAGAAAAAGCATTTATAATATTCTTATCTTCATCTATAACTACATTTAGTATAAATGCAAGATTTGCTTTTTCAGCAGCATAGAGCATATCTTTGTGTATAGGATTATCTTTTATAATTCCAGTCCTTGCATGATTGCTGTTAATAAATTCAGAACAGTGATTTGCCATTATGGTTTTTGCTGAAGCTATTCCAGGTAATATGCTTTTTCTTCCACCAGAAAATCCAGCAAAAAAATGTGGTTCTATAAAACCTTCTGCTATTAGGAGCTCGGTTTCCATCGCTAATTTATTTAGGAATAACTCACCACCAGAAGGTAGTGTTCCCACATTTATTAAACTATTTTCATCTGTTGAAATATGGTTTATAATCTCCTCGTTATCAACGATGGTTTGTCCGAATTTATTTATCATTTCTTCTCTAGTTGTTGCTCTGTGAAAGCCTGTGGCTATAAGAATTTTTATGTTTATATTGGGATTAACGTTTCTTATTCTTTGTAATAAAATTGGCATGGTAATTTTACTAGGAACAGGTCGTGTATGATCACTAGTTATAATAACCATATTATTTTTACCAATTACTAATTCCTCTAAAGATTTACTACCTATGCAATTATCAAGAGCTTTATTCACTATATCATTTTGTGAAATATCAGCTTTATAGGTATTTGCCTTGGAAACTAAAATGCCCTTTAGATTTTTATCATCAATGTTTATTTTTAAAGATTTTGTTGAGTATGGAATCTCGATCGAAGCCATAAAATAACCTCCCTAAATAAAAATAATTGTATTTACACTCAAATTATAACATACATTTCTATAATTGGTAAGGCCAATTTAAATGTTTTCATAACTTAGATAAAAATTCATTATAAATATTTTTTTAGGAATTTATATATGTATTTATTTAAGTGACCGAGAAATGTTAAGATATATACAAGTTCTACGTATAGACTAGTAGAATAAAAAATTAATTTATTAGTTAATTATGGTTATACATAGGGATTAATTTATAAGTTTATAAAAAACTCGAGTAAGAAAATAGGAGGCAAGTTATGAAAATATTTGAAGCATGTGTGGGGAATTATAATGAGGCAATTTTAGCTGCCGAAAGAGGAGCTAATAGACTAGAACTTTGTGATAATTTGATGGAGGGGGGAACAACTCCAAGTTACGGAACAATAAGAAAAATTGTTGAGGATATAGATATACCAGTTATGGTTATTATAAGGCCATGCGGTGGAAATTTCACTTACACAAAAGAAGAACTAGAAATAATGAAATACGATGTGAAGATGTGCAAAGAACTTGGAGTTCACGGGGTGGTAATTGGTTCTGTAAAAGATTCTAAGGTAGATAAAGAAATAATAGAGGAGTTAGTTAATTTGGCAAAGCCTATGACAATAACTTTTCATATGGCATTTGACGAAGTTGAGGATAAAAAGATAGCCGTAGATGAAATAATTAAATTAGGAATAGATAGAATACTTACTAAGGGCGGATGTGAAAATGCTATGGCTGGAAAAGAGTGTTTAAAAGATTTAGTTAAATATGCAGACGGTAGAATTTCAATAATGCCAGGAAAAGGCGTTAATAAGGAAAATAGAGATTTTCTCTTGGAATATACAGGTGCAGTTGAAATACATGGTACTAGAGTAGTTTAGTATTATAAATAACTATACAAAAAGCAGAGCTTTTTTAACAATACTGCATTTAAGTCGGAATATTTTTGTAAATTTAATGTATTATGGCAAAATAAGTAAACCTAAATATATGGAAAAAGTAGTAAAATGATTTATAATATAATTGTTACTAACGATTATTCATAGAGTTTTAAATAATATATATGTTGCAATGCACAATTCACAATTATGGCTAAAATTCTTGAAATATTTTTAGAATTATGATGAAGAATTATTTTTGTAACATATATAATTACACTAATACTGGGGGGAGAATTTTGCTGGAAAATAAAATACTAGATTTAATTGAAAATGAGGATAAAAGAAAGCCATTAACCGACAGTGATATTGCTAAATTAGTAAATACGACTAGAGAATATATAACTCAATTTAGAACAGAAAAAAATATAAATAATTCTCGCCAAAGAAAAGAAGCAATTCTATATAGTGATATAAAAGAAATAATTATTGAAGATAAAGATATTTCAGATAGGCAGTTATGCAAAAGACTATCTATTCTTGGATATGATATTTCTAGATATTCAGTATCGCAGATTAAAAAAAGTATAATTTCAGAAGTTTTTCCGCAGAATGCTGCTGAAAAATCAAATTTAAATAAAGATCAACCGAAAAATTTTATAACAGTTAAATCAGTAGTTGATAAAGATGGGACTGAAATTAATAATAGCTCCAATATAGATAATTCAAATAAGGGCGATAAAAGTAACACTAATTATTTAAGAAATATTATAGGATATCACGGCTCGTTAAAAAATGCAATTAGTCAAGCAGAAGCAGCAGTGTTATATCCACCTCATGGGCTCCATACTCTTTTACTTGGAGCTTCTGGTGTTGGAAAAAGTTTTTTTGCAGAGGCTATGTATAATTTTGCTATTAGTTCTTCGCATTTTGATAAGAATGCACCATTTGTACTTTTTAACTGTGCTGATTATGTAGATAATCCACAATTACTTCTTTCTCAATTGTTTGGTTACAGTAAAGGTGCTTTTACTGGCGCCATCACGGATAAAGTTGGATTAGTGGAGAAAGCAAACAATGGGATACTATTCTTAGATGAAGTCCATAGATTACCAAGCGAAGGTCAGGAAATATTGTTTTATCTGTTGGATAAGGGAAAGTACAGAAGGCTTGGTGAAACTGAAAATAGTAGGACAGCAAATGTAATGATAATTGCAGCAACAACAGAAGATCCAAAATCATCCTTGCTACTAACATTCAGAAGAAGAATTCCAATGATAATTGAACTTCCGTCTATTAACAACAGGCCCGTTAATGAAAAATATGTTTTGATTAAAAGTTTTTTTTCACAAGAATCAGCTAGAGTTGGAAAGGAAATTACCATACGATATGAAGTCATTAGATCGTTACTATTATACAATTGTCCAGGGAACATAGGACAGCTGCGAAGTGATATACAAGTTGCATGTGCAAGAGGTTTTTGTAATTCCTTAAGTAATAATTCAAATGAAGTTGCTATTGATATAAAAGATTTGCCTAAGCATGTTCCTCTAGAAATATTAAGTGTTAAGGATAGAGAACTAGTGTCAGAAGATATTTTTAATGAAGATTTGGTTGTTAATCCTAATGATGTTGTGACACAGAAATCCAAAGATGATAGATATATGTTACCTGATGGAATATATAGTAATATAGAGGAAAAGTATTATAAACTTGAAAAGCAGGGGTTAAGTAAAGATGAAATTAATAAAATATTGTGGAGCAAAGTGGAATTCAATTTAAGTAAGTTTGCAAAAAATATAGAATCAAATATGTTTTTTCCAAAGGAAGAACTAAAAAATATAATAGATGAAAAAATATTAAATGTGGTTGAAAAAGTAACTGATATTGCAAAACAATATATAGAAAATATCCAGGAAAATTTTTATTATTGTGTAGCAATGCATTTGAATTCAACTTATGAACGACTAAAACAGGGAAGAATAGTAAGGAATCCTGAATCAGATTATATAAAGAAGGAATATTACAATGAATACAGAATTGCAAAAATATTAACTAAAGAAATAAATAATAGCTTAGATATTGAACTTCCAGAAGACGAAATAGGCTTTATTGCCATGTACCTAAAAACGTTTTCTGAGGTGGATAAAAATGTAAGTAGAGTGGCTGTTATTGTATTAAGCCATGGACATGTTGCTTGTGGTATGGTCGATGTAGCAAATAAACTATTAGGTACAAATCTTGCAGTTGGAATTGAAATGTCACTAGATGAAAATCCTCAAACTTTACTTGAAAGAGCTATAGAAGTGGTTAAAAGAGTTAATGAAGGTAAAGGATGCTTGATATTGGTTGATATGGGATCACTGGTTACATTTGGGGAAATAATAACAAAAGAAACAGGAATTCCAACTCGAGTTATTGGTAGGGTAGATACTGTAATGGTATTAGAAGCAGTTAGAAGATCATTAATGGAGAATAGTAACTTATACGAAATTTCTAAAGCTCTTGATGGAGACAAGGCTTACGTTGGGAAAGTTAAAGGGGCGAATAAATATACTAAAACTATAATTACAATATGTATAACAGGTGAAGGGACCGCGTTAAAAATAAAAAAGTATCTTGAAGATGTAGTACTAGGAAATACAAATAAGAACTTAAGAATTATATCAGTTGGAATTATAAATAAAGATAATGCTCAAAATGAAATAATTAAAATTAGTAGAGATCATGATATAGCTGCAATAGTCGGAACTATAGATCCTGAATTAGAAAGTATTCCATTTATATCTTTTCAGGATATTTTAAAAGAATCAGGTAAATTAAGATTAAAAGAATTCCTTGGAATAAATAAGAAACAGTTTAATCCTTTAATAAATGTAATTGATGAGGAATTAATAAAAGTTAATAATGATAGCTTTACCAAAAGTGATTTAATAGATGAGATGTGTAGTCTTCTTATATCAAAAGGAAGAGTTAGTGAGAATTTTACAATGAGTGTGTATAAGCGAGAAATGCTTGGAGGAACCTTGTTTGAAGGAACATTTGGAATACCTCATGGCCTATCAGAATTCGTTGAAAAATCATCTATAGCTATTTTTAAACTTAATAATCCTATTTTATGGGATTATAATTGTATGGTAGACGTTGTGATTATGTTGGCACTTAAAGAAAATGATGGAAAAGTGGTTAGACAATTATTTGATACCTTATCAAAGACAGAAGTAGCTAATAAATTAAGAAAATCAAATTCTCCAAAAGAGATTTCAGACATATTATTAAAAATCTAATAACTATTTTAAGTTACAAGGTAAAAAGTAAAAATTTTATCTTGTAACTTTATATTTTTAAATATATATTACCTTTTCAGCATAGTTTTGGCACGGCGATTGCTTTAGAAATATTGTGAAGATGTAATCAAATATAAAAAAGTATAAAAAAACAACATCAAGTGAAGAAGAAGTATGATTACTAGAAATATTAAAGAAATTTTATACAAAAAAGGAGGTAGTTTAATGACTTGAAGCATTTAGAAACTATTGAGAAGAAATTTAGCGTTAAATAACCTTGAAGCTAAATTTAAAGTTGGGTTTAAAAATATATATTATTACCTTTTCAACATAGTTTTGGCATGATAATTGCTTTGTAAATATTATGAAGATGTAATCATGGATGAAAACGTATAAAATACTTACAAAAAAGGAGGAAGTTAAATGACTAGAAGTATTAAAGAATTTTTAAGAAGAGATTTAGTAGTAAATAATCTTGAAGCTAGATCAGCAGAGGATGTCTTTAAGAAGATGTCTCCAATATTATTAGAAGCAGGATTTGTAGAAGATTCCTTTTTTAATGGGTTAGTAAATAGAGAGAGTAAATTTCCTACAGGTTTATTACTTGGAAAATACAATGTTGCAATACCCCATACAGATGCCATACATGTTAAGAAACCAGCAATAGCCATTGCAACACTAAAAAATCCAGTGAAATTTAATAGCATGGATGGAAATGGAAGTGTAGATGTTAATATAGTATTTACTATGGCTTTAAATGAACCTCATAGTCAGATAGTAATGTTACAGCAATTAATGTTTTTAATCCAGAATGAAAGCATTCTCGAAAATATGCTTCAAGCAAAAAATAGCGACGAGGTGTATGATATCGTTTCAAGCTTTAATTGTAATTGCGAATAATTAATGAGCAATTATTTAAATTATATGATTTTATTTTAAGGAGGCAAAAAAATGGACAAACAAAAATTAATATTAGTAGCTTGTGGTACAGGAATTGCAACTTCAACAGTTGTATGTAAAAAGGTGGAAGACTTGATTAAAACTAATGGGATTAATGCGAGAATTATACAATGCAAGATTTCAGAGGTGGTAGGTTATGAAGATCAAGCAGATCTTTTAGTAACAACTACAATTTCATCACGAAATTATAAATTCCCTGTAATTAATGCTATGAACTATCTAACTAACATTAATCCAGGAAAAGTTGACCAAGGAATTATAGATGCTTTGAAATAAAAAAAGATAGGCCACTTTAAAGGTGGACCTATATAAAAAATTTAATTGGACTACTAATTATTATAGCACATAAAATTATGTATTTGAAGCTTAGGACAACACATCTTAATTAATAGTATTTTTTGTTCAAAAACTAAATCATATATACAAATTTATGATATGAACACTTAATTGAGAATTTATAAAAGTAAATAAAATTTGATAATATAGGGGGAAAGAAAATGTTATTAAATGTAGTGCAATACATTTTGAACTTAGGACCAACTGTTATGCTGCCATTAACAATTACTATCATTGGTATTATATTTGGACAAGGATTTAAAAAAGCATTTAGATCAGGTATTACAATTGGTATCGGATTTGTTGGTATAAATTTGGTTGTTGGATTGCTTACAACAAATCTTGGTGGCGCAGCACAACAAATGGTTACTAGATATGGATTACAGCTAAGCATAATAGATGTAGGCTGGCCAGCAGCAGCTGCAATAAGCTGGGCATCTCCTATAGCAGCAATAATGATTCCAATAGCTATGCTAGTAAATTTAGTAATGTTAGCTACAAAGACAACAAATGTAGTTGATATTGATATATGGAATTATTGGCACTTTACTGCAGCTGGTGCAAGTGTATACGTATTAACTAATGGTAACTGGTTACTTGCTATTTTGGCTGGTATTTTATACGAAGTTGCTGTTATTAAAATTGCAGATAAGACAGCTCCAATGGTTCAAGAATTCTTTGGACTTGAGGGAGTATCATTGCCAACCGGTTCAACTGCAGCTTGTGGTCTTATAGGAATTCCTATTGTTAGTGTAGTAAAAAGAATTCCAGGCATAAAAAATTTAAAAGCAGACCCAGAAACTATTCAAAAAAGATTCGGCGTTTTTGGAGAACCTATGATGATGGGACTTATTCTTGGTATTGTACTTGGAATTCTTGCTGGCTATGGTGTAGATAAAATCTTGCAAATAGGTATTTCAATGGCTGGTGTCATGTTCTTAATGCCTAGAATGGTTAGAATACTTATGGAAGGTTTAATTCCTGTTTCAGAATCAGTTAGAGAATTCTTACAAAAGAAAAATTTTGGGAAAGATAGAAATCTTACAATTGGTTTGGATGCAGCAGTAGCTGTTGGACATCCAGCAGTTATTGCAACAGCACTTGTATTAGTTCCTATTACATTATTCTTAGCAGTAATATTACCTGGAAATCAAGTTCTACCTTTTGGAGATTTAGCTACAATATGTTTTTATGTTGCCTTTATAGTTGGTGCAGCAAAAGGTAATATAGTTCACTCAGTTATATCAGGTACAATTGTTATGGCATTAGGATTACTAATGGCAACAAATATTTCGGGATTCCATACTCAAATGGCTCAAATGGCTCAATTTACAATGCCGGCAGGAACATCAACTATTTCAAGTTTAGATATGGGAGGAAATTTCTTAAACTGGATAGTAATTAAGATATTCCAATTATTCACAGGAAGTCTATAAAGTGAAACTTAGCTTCAGAGGGAGTTTTAACCTTCACTGAAGGTTAGTTGAAGTTATCTAGGGTCGTGCCACTGTTATCTCTCACTTTAATAGAAGATGGGAGTGTTACAGTGGCTAGACATCAGATAAGATTAAATAACCTAATTTGTTAAAGAGTGCTTATTAGTACTCTTTAATACCATTGGCTATTTACAAGGAAAGGATGATGGTTATAGTGGAAGTAACAAATTTAAAAGTAGAAGAACTTATTGGAATGGATTTTAAGTGTGAATGTGGAAAAAGGCACAGTGTAGAAATTAATTCTGTAAAAATAGGAAGTAATATAATAGAACGGCTTCCAGAATTCCTAAAAGAGTTTAGGAATAAAAAAATATTAATTATACAGGATGTCCACACATATGATATAGCAGGAAAAAGAGTTGAAGAAACATTAAATAATGATTTTTTATTAAAGAAATATGTGTTTCCACAGGAACACTTATTGCCTGATGTATATGCTCTTGGAAGAGTTTTAATAGAAATAGAAGATGATACAGAACTTATACTTGGTGTAGGCTCAGGCGTTATAAATGACATTTGCAGGTATGTCGCTTACAGAGCACATGTGCCTTATGCCATAGTATGTACTGCACCATCTATGGATGGATATGCATCTGTAGTATCGCCTTTAATTACAGATGGATTCAAAGAATCTCATAAAGCAGCCTATGCTTATGGAATATATGCGGATATTGACATTATGAAGAATGCTCCAATGTATTTACTTTGTTCAGGACTTGGGGACGTATTAGGTAAATATACTGCTCTCGCAGACTGGTCAATTACAAACCTCTTAACAGGGGAGTATTATTGTAAGACTATTGCGGATATGGTTCAATCTACAGTAAATAAGTGTGTTGCTGCTGCACCAAGGATTCCAGAAAGGGATGATGAAGTAGTAAAAAATATAACAGATGCGCTAGTATTGTCGGGAATAACTATAGGAATGTCAGGTTCTTCAAGACCTGCATCAGGTTCTGAGCATCATATTGCTCATGGATGGGAAATAATGTTTCATACAAGAAATAGTGAAGAAAAATGGGTACATGGAAATTTTGTTGGAGTAGGTACAGTTGTAATGGCTATGTTATTTGAAGCATTAAAGGATATAGATATAGAAAGTGTTATGGCTAAGAAAAGCTTCAGATACTACGATATGAATAAATGGAGACAAAATATTGAAAGCGTATTTGGTAAAGTGGCAGTTAATGTAATTAACTATAAAAAGGATGCAATTGAATTGGATCCTGATAGGAGACAAGAAAATGCAGAAAAGATAGCAGCAAACTGGAAAGAAATTCTTGATATTGGACATACTCTAGTTCCAAGTTCTGAGAAAGTAAAGAAAATACTACAGGATGGTGGATGTGTATGGCATCCAGAAGAGATTGGAATAGATAAGAATTTATTTATTAAGACTTTTATTGCTGCAAAGGACATAAGAACAAGATATGGCGTTGTGCATTTAATCGATAATCTTGGATTAACAGATGAAATTGCTAATTTAATTGCTGATAAATTGTATAAGGCACAATCAAAAAAATAACAAATTCATCTGCCAAGCCTATTTTCCATCATGCTTCTTCAGCAGATTACCTAATAGACTTGCTATGAGACTAATCAAAAATAGGCTTGGCATTTTGGACTTGTTATTTTCTTTCATGTGCCTAAATCCAACAACATATAAGACAATTATATGTTTTAATGTGGAGGTAAAAATGAATGATTTAAAAGATATTAAATGTTTTCTATTAGATATGGACGGGACTTTCTATCTTGGAAATACAATTATTGATGGAGCTCTAGACTTTCTAGACATTTTAAAAAGTCAACAAAAGAAATTTATATTCTTAACAAATAACTCTTCGAAAAATAAATCAACTTATAAGCAAAAACTTTCAGCATTTGGCTGTTATGTTGATGAAGAACAGATTTACACATCTGGTGAAGCAACCATATGGTATATGAAGAAAAACTGCATAGGTAACAAGATATATCTCATGGGTACAGAACCACTTATGGCAGAATTTGAAAAGGCTGGCTTTATACTAGTTAAGGACAAAAATGACAAACCGGATTATGTAGTTCTTGGGTTTGACACTACACTAACTTATGAAAAAATATGGACAGCTTGTGATTATATAAGAGATGGAGTACCATTTATAGCTACTCATCCAGATTTCAATTGCCCAATTGAAAATAGCAAATATATGCCCGATACTGGCTCTATGATAAGAATGTTTGAATCATCCACAGGTATTTCTCCTGTGGTTATAGGGAAGCCATATGGATATATAGTAGAGGCTATTATTGAAAAGTATGGGCTTAAAAAAGAAGAAGTGGCAATTGTAGGAGATAGACTTTACACTGACATTAAAACTGGAGTGAATGCAGGAATAACTAGCGTTCTTGTATTAAGTGGTGAGACATCAGAAGCTATGTATAGAGAATCTGACATAACTGCAGATTATGTATTTTCATCAATTAAATATATTGGTGAAGAGCTGATGCAGTTTTATGAAAGCTTTATTTAAGACCTTGATGATTAGAAGAATTTTATCTAGTCATTGTATGTTAAAAAAGTATTGAAAATTCATGGAAAGTAATTGTATTCTATGAGTTTTGAAAAATTAAAAAGAAGTTAATATTCAAAATTAGGAGGCAATATTATGAGCATTATAACAATTATTGGAGCAGGTCAAATGGCATCTGCACTAACTTTTCCAGCAACCGAAAATAATAATAAGATAAGACTTGTGGGTACACCATTAGATAGAGAAATCATAAATACAGCAAAGGCTACAGGTTTTCATTCCACATTAAAACGCCAATTACCTGAAACAGGAATTGAATACTATCAAATTGAAGATGTAAATGAAGCAATAGATGGAGCAGAGCTTATTATTTGCGGAGTCAGCAGCTTTGGGGTGGACTGGTTTGCAGACAATATATTACCTATTATACCTGAAGAGATTCCTATTCTTTCAATAACAAAAGGAATGATTACTAGTAATGATGGCAAAATGATAAATTATCCTCACTACTTTTTAAGTAAACTTCCTTCTAATAAAAAACTATCTATTAGCGCTGTTGGCGGACCATGTACTAGTTATGAACTTGCAGATAAAGATAATTCTGAAGTTGTATTTTGTGGGGATGATATAAATTTACTTAGAAAGTTTAAGAGTTTATTTGAAACATCATACTATCATATTAGCTTATCTACAGATATTATAGGTGTTGAATGTGCAGTAGCGCTAAAGAATGCTTATGCTTTAGGTGTATCACTAGCTATTGGATTAGCTATTGGAGCTGATGGCTCTGGAAAAGAGCATTATAATTCTCAGGCTGCACTTTTTGGACAAAGCATAAAGGAAGCTAAACGCCTTTTGAAAATAGTGGGGGGAGGAGAAGAAAACATTATATATTTTGGCGGCGACTTATATGTAACTGTATTTGGTGGACGTACACGTAGAATAGGAACTTTATTAGGACAAGGATTTTCATTTAAGGAAGCTATGGAACAATTAAAAGGAGTTACATTAGAATCAGTAGTTATTGCTACTCGTGCTGCGAAGTATGTGCATTGTTTAGTAGAAAAAGGAGTAGTTAAACTTAGTGATTTTCCAATGATAACTCATATTGATGAGATTATAAATTCAGATGGCAAGGTTAATATTCCATGGAAAGCATTCGAGTCTGAAAAAATATTATAATTTATCATTAACTAGCTGAAAATTTGGAATGTAAAGTTTAATAACTTTAATTAAAATTTTAAAGTTAAATTACCATGATTAGAAAATGAGTATGTAGTAAATATTATTTGATATCATATTTTGAGTACAGTATTAGATTTGAATTTAGTGCTGTACTTTTTATAAGCTTCTTCAACAATATATGATATAATCTTTAAAGGATAAGTTGACCATTTTCCTATTTTTATAAAATTGTTATTCCAGTTAAAGAGAGTTAGTGTTATAATTACATAAGAAAATTGTGTAAAAAAGTGAATTAATATACATGTATGTATATTAATTTCTTTTTGTTTACTATATTTCATAGTAACTCATAAAATTTTATTTCGTTAAAATCAAAATGCCATTTAATTTAAGATAAGTTTCTATGTTAATAACACTAATACATATTTGATATTATTAATACATAAAGTTTTTTTAATTAGTAAAGTAGTTAGGAATCTTATTTTAATGAGTATATATTGAGTTACTGATTTTCTTTTTCAGGGGGTAGCAATATATGTTTCAACGCGAATGCGATCAAGAAGCAAGTTATATTATAGAATCAAAAAAGAAATGTCTTGAGTTAGGGTTGGACTCAAATAATCCTAAAATGCCTAAGAATATTATGTCTGAATTGGAATTAGGACAAAAAAGAGATGCCTATGACGAAATTCTAGAAGTTGTCAAATTTTTTAGTAATAAGATGATAAAATTATTAGAAGGCACGCCTGTATTGATAACAATTACAGATGAAGATGGATATTTGCTAGATGTTCTTGGAGATAAATCTATTAGGGAAACAATGTCTCAATTTGGAGTTAAGCCAGGTATACAATTTCGAGAAGAGGAAATGGGTACAAATGTAGTTAGTTTAACACTTAAGCAAAACCATCCAATACAACTAATAGGAAGCAATCACTATCATAAATGCTTTCAAGACAGTGCATGTTATGGAGTTCCATTTCATTATTCAGATGATGGTAATTTATTAGGAAGTATATGTATTATGACTGCGATTATACTTCATAATCCATTTTTTTTAATGACATTAACTACTGTAGTTGATGCAATAGAGCGTGAACTATTGCTAAGAAAGCAAAATCTAAAGATAACCGAACAAAAAGAATTATTATATGAATCAGAAAAGAGACAAAGAGAGTTTCTTGAAAAAGATTTAGCAATGAAGGATGAATTTATAACTTTAATCACACATGAATTTAAAACGCCAATAAATGTTATTTATTCAGCTATACAATTGATTGAACATGTGTATATTAGTGAAATTCCTGAATCAGTGAATAAACTTATTGGAAGCATAAAACGCAATACATTTAGACAATTGAGACTTGTGAATAATTTGTTAGATATTACAAAATTAAAATCGGATCAGTTTAAATTGAATTTGAAATATTTGGATATTGTGTTTTTAACAAGATTAATTACAGAATCAATAAAAGTTTATGCGGATCAAAAGAGAATTAACCTTTATTTTAAAACTAATATTAATAATAAAAATATTTCAATAGATGATGAAAAATACGAACGTATAATCTTAAATTTATTATCAAACGCTATAAAATTCACACCTGAAGGAGGCTCAATAACTGTTGAGCTTAAAGAAAATAGCAATGATAAAACAGTAGATATATCTGTAACTGACACGGGGGTTGGCATACCAAAAGAGAAACATAAGGTAATATTCCATAGATTTGGACAAGTTGAAAATAATCTTTCGAGGTTAGCAGAAGGTAGTGGTATTGGATTAGCTCTTGTAAAGATGTTAGTAATTATATTAGAAGGAGAAATAGAAGTTGAGAGTGAAGTCGGATGTGGAAGTAAGTTTACTATAACTTTACCTATTAAAGAGGAGATAGTTAATGAAGAAAGTAAAATATCACAAAGATATGATAACAGGTTAATAAATGCCATTAATGTTGAATTTTCTGATATATATTTCTAATAATATTTAGATAGTATTTCATTTTTGATCATGAATATAAAAATTAGAAAAGGTATAAACTAAAAAATGAGGTGAGAAAAAATGACAAACTATAAATTTATTACAAATAATAATGAAAATGATTCGTCAAATACCACAAATACATCTATGCCAGCAAAAAATAGGAAAAGACATAAACCTGTAAGAGGAATTCCTAGAACTGAAATGTAATAAATGGCAACTATAAGTTTGTAGAATGAAAAAAGTGCGGTACTAAAAATATGTTTTGGTACTGCACTTTTTAAGTTTATATAATTATAACCTAATTACTTTAAATTAAGAATATTTTTTATATTAAAACACATGATAAATTTAAATACTATAACTCGGCGAAAAAAATGGAGGATCTATAATGAGCATCTTAAAAAAAATAATAACATTTATAATTTTAGTTTTATTAATAATTACATCATTATATACTTCAACAAAAAATGTATGTGCTATCCCCAATTTAAGTAAAAACACCCCTATTAAAATAGCAGTATTTTCGGATAACTCTAGCGCTATGTATATTTCTCTTCTTAAAGAAAATTTAGAACGTATTGAAAAAGAAAATGAAGACAAAGTCAAGTTTACGTTTTTTGATGCTAAAGACAATCAGGCTAAACAAAATGAAAGCATAGAGAAAGCTCTTTCGCAAGACTTTGATCTTTTTATTATAAGTATAATCTCTCCCAATTTAAAAGATGTAGAAAGTACTTTGCGCAAAATAATGGAAAAAGATATTCCTATAATTTTGAATCCTGATCCAGTACAAGAAATAATAAACTTTGTTAAACCATATAAACGTTTTGTTGTTGTCGGTGCTGATTTTGAACAATCAGGTACTATGGAAGGGAGTATTCTTGTTAATGAATGGAGATCCAATAAGCAGATAATAGATAAAAATCACGATGATGCATTGCAGTATATTATGCTAAAAGGTAGAATCGGAAGCCCTCTAACATCGTTAAGGACAAAATACTCAATTTTAGCGCTTAATGATGCTGGAATAAAAACAGAGGAACTTGCTTCTCCATCATGTGAATGGATGGAAGATTGTGCCCAAAGTGCTGTGGAGTCATTATTTCTTAAATATGGTGACAAAATTGAAGCAATAGTTTCAAATAATGATGCGATGGCAATAGGAGCGGTTGAAGCTTTGCAGAAATATGGATACAACAAAGGCGGTAAATCTAAAACAATTCCAGTTGTAGGTATTGACGGCATGCCAACTGCTAAAGATTTGATAAAAAAAGGTTTTATGTCGGGAACTGTTGTTGTAGAACCTAGCGATCTTGCTGAAGCTCTTTATTCTATCGGTATGAATTTGGCTTATGGTAAATCACCCCTTGAAAACACTAAATATAAATTTGATGAAACTGGATTTAGAGTTCATTTAAAGTATAATGAATTCATAAAGTAGTTGAAGTAATGAGAGTTTAATTAGCATTAAAATAATTAATAATGCGAAGTGCTGTGTGAAATCTAAACAATTCAAGATTTTTGCATTTTAAATGGAATTAATATTATTTAAATTTAGAATTGGGAAAATATTTTTATAAAAGAATTGCTTATAGAATTAGCTGCCTTGGTATATTGTGATTTAAATTTAGGAAATTAAAATTAAATTTTTATTTTAATAGAAGAATTTAATGAATAATTATCATATTCTAATATATAATAAACAATCTAGATAAGAAAAAGGGGTGCAGCTAAATTGACAAAAATATATGATGTTGTATTAAATGCTCCATTTGGTAGTCAGCAGGGCAGAATTACGTTTGTAATAAATGGTGAATCTTTAACAGGAGCAATTGATGGAATGGGATTTAAAAGCAAATTCAATAACGGAAGAATTCATGGAAACAATTTTGAATTTTCTGGAGAAATAAAAATTCTATTGGCCAAGTTAAAATATTCTGCTAAAGGTATTTTAAATGGTAATCTATTGTCAGCATCTGTTGATACAAAATATGGAACATTCTCTGTAACAGGAAGCCTTATATCTCAATCTTAATGTCAATTTAAACAAGATAAATATAAGAGATAATAAAAATATTTGAAATGCAAAATGATGAAAAATACGTTTAGATAATATAAATCTTTGTTAGACAGTAAATTTATTAAATTAGATTTACTGTCTATATTAATTATTAGGATAATTAGTAGAAGTTGAACTTATATTGAATAAATAGTATTCGGCAATTATTTGAAAAGTGAAAAGTATTATTGCTGTGATTATTTACAAGAGTATAATAATTGGACATAAGCAGATAATAAAAAGGGTTGTAATTATGTAAATATGATAGAAATTAAGAAAAATACTTTTGGTTATATATCGTTTTTAATTATAAAATAAAAGAAATAAAATACAAAAGAAGAAAGGAGAGATATAATGCAAGATATAAAAATGAAATCAGAAACTGGATGGAAATTAGATAATACTTATGCTGATTTGCCAAAAACACTTTTTAGCAAGCAAAATCCAACACCTGTAAAGGCGCCTAAATTAGTTATTCTTAATCAGCCGCTTGCAGAATCATTAGGGCTGAAGGCAGAATTTCTTCACGATAGTGACAATGTAGCAATCTTTGCTGGAAATAAAATAGAAGAAGGCAGTTTACCTATTGCACAAGCTTATGCAGGACATCAATTTGGCTATTTTAATATGTTAGGTGATGGCAGAGCTATATTACTTGGTGAACAAATTACACCAAGTGGTGAAAAAATTGATATTCAGCTAAAGGGATCAGGCAGAACACCGTACTCTAGAGGTGGTGATGGAAGAGCAGCGCTTGGACCAATGTTGCGTGAATATATTATTAGTGAAGCAATGCAAGGTCTTGGAATTCCAACAACTCGGAGTCTAGCAGTAGTGACAACTGGAGAACCTGTAATTAGAGAAAACGTGCTCTCAGGTGCTATTCTAACTCGGGTAGCTTCAAGCCATATTAGAGTTGCTACCTTTCAGTATGCTGCAAAGTGGGGAACTATAGAGGAGCTCAAAGCTCTAGCTGATTATACTATTAAACGTCATTTTTCTGATATTGATAACTTAGAGAATCCTTATATTTTTTTACTCCAAGAAGTTATTAAACGGCAAGCTTCATTGATATCAAAATGGCAATTAGTCGGTTTTATTCATGGAGTTATGAATACTGACAACATGGCTATTAGTGGAGAAACTATAGATTATGGACCTTGTGCCTTTATGGATACATATGATCTGGAAACAGTATTTAGTTCTATTGATAGAGAAGGAAGATATTCATATGGAAATCAACCACCTATAGCTGAATGGAATTTAGCTAGATTTGCTGAAACTTTGTTGCCATTACTTCATAACAATCATGAAAAATCAGTAGAAATTGCACAAAATGAACTTTCAAAGTTTGCGGATTTATATCACGATAATTGGCTTAGAGGAATGATATCAAAACTCGGAATATTCAATAAAGAATCACAAGATGAAGCTCTTATTGAAAATTTGCTAAGTATTATGTATAAATATAAGGCAGATTATACTAATACATTTAGTGCTTTAACTTTAGATAAGTATTCTGATATGGAGTTATTTAAGTCTAAAGAATTTGATAAATGGCATGAATTATGGAATGCAAGATTAAATAGACAGAAGGAATCTAAAGAGTCCTCAAATATGTTGATGAAAAATTCAAATCCTTATGTGATACCACGTAATTATAGAGTTGAGGAAGCATTGGCGGCTGCTGAAGAAGGCGATTATACTGTTATGAATAAACTATTACATGTTTTATCTAATCCTTATGCATATTCAGATAATCAATCTGAATATGCAAAATTGCCTCAAAAATCTTGCGGCTCGTATCGAACTTATTGTGGAACCTAATTTTAAATAATAATATTAATAAATTTTTAATAAAATAAAAAATACCTAAAAAAGGGCGAGACATAATATAGCCCTTTTTTCATTTTGTGGAAATATACATAAATCATTGGGCTTATGTATTTAAGATAATAAAAATATTAGAATTATTATGTAAAACTAAAACTAATTTTAATAAAAAATCATATAAAAAATTTAAAAAGTAATAAAAAAGACATAAAATTTATACGTTTACACTTAACAACTAATGAAATTTATGGTATAATAAAAAACGTATTCTGGAAATTGAAAAGGAGAGATTTGATGTCAAAAAGTTATCAATGGATAAAAGTTGCAAAAAAATCAATCGTTTTTTCTGTAGCTTTGAGTATTTATTTAGGTATTGGAACTGCTTTTTCAGCTAATTTAGCTAAAGCAGCTACGACACAAAATAAAGATATAATCTGCTCAACAACAGCGTACACAGCGGAGTCAGGAAGTGTGACAGCAAGCGGAAAAATAGCAAAGAGAAATGCAAGTGGGATAAGTACAGTAGCAGTGGATCCAAGCGTAATTCCTTTTGGAACATATTTATATATAGAAGGTTATGGATATGCAATAGCTGCAGATAGTGGAAGTGCTATAAAAGGCAATTCTATTGATGTTTATTTTGATAGCGATAGTGAATGTGATAATTGGGGTAGGAAAACTGTTAAGGTTACGGTATTTGGAAAATCCGACAATTAAAGAGAAATGAAAATGTTTAACTAATCTAAATAAGTGTTAAAATAATTGATAATCGCAATTCTAATAATTAAATCCAGGAAGCAATTAATTCAGATTGAGTTAGACAAGCTTGTTTAGAGATCAGTGATACTTAAATTTATAAAGAGAATATTCAATTATTATAATATCTAAAAGGAAGTGTTTCTAAATATAGGGACACTTTTTTTATTGTCTAGGAAAGTATAGAATTTTTTGATTTTGAGAGCCAGTGATACCAATGGTTATAAGGATATTGACCTGTAAAAAATGGTATAAAGAAAGAGCGTGGTGCAGCCACTTTTGTTCTTTGAAAAGAGGAAAATTAATATAGTATTATTGATAAAATATCAATAATATCTTAATTATTTTGAAGGTGTATCAATAAAATGTTCTTTATAAAGATAAAAAATAAAAATAATGCACTATATATTAACTAATTAATAATATGGAGTAATAAGATTGACAAACTAGTAAATAGTTGTTAGTATAAAAGTATTCCTACAAGAATTGTATGAATTAAAAAAAGAATTAAAAGGTGATAATTAAATGAATATTGACTGGAATTTCGTAGTGACTAATTTGCCTTTATATGAGAAAGCTGCATGGCTTACATTAAAGTTAGCTATTGTAGGGATACTTTTATCATTGGTAATAGGATTACTATGCGGAATAATATTATACTTTAAAGTAAGAGTTTTGGATAAAATTGTACAAGCTTACATTGAGCTTTCGAGAAATACTCCACTACTCGTACAGATATTTTTTCTGTATTTTGGTTTGCCTAAATTAGGATTTAAAATGGGTGAAGCTACTTGTGCTATAATTGGTTTAGCATTTCTTGGTGGTAGCTATATGGCTGAAGCTTTTAGAAGCGGAGTTGAAGCTGTAAGCAAAACACAAATTGAATCTGGCATAAGCATTGGTCTTTCAAAGGGCCAACTTATTAGATATGTAATAATTCCACAAGCTTTTTCAGTAAGTATGCCTTCAATAAGTGCAAATTGCATATTTTTATTGAAAGAAACTTCTGTGCTTGGAGCTATATCAATAATGGATCTCACAAATTTAACAAAGGATTTAATAGGAATGTACTATAGAACTTTTGAATCATTATCATTGCTAGTTTTGATTTATCTTATCATGATTCTACCTTTATCATTTCTAATGTCTTGGATAGAAAGGAAGGTTCGATATGCAGAATTCGGCAATTAGTGTTATTTTTCAAGAAAACAATATTAAGCGTTTATTTGAAGGCCTGTTTGTAACAGCAGAAATTGCTTTTATATCTATTATTATAGGATCTATACTAGGAATACTTATAGGTTTGAGTAGGACTACAAAATCGAAGGCGATACTTTTTATTAACAGAGTTTACCTAGAAGCTTTTAGAATAATACCAACATTGGTTTGGTTATTTGTATTCTATTTTGGAGTTACTACAGCATTAAATATAAATCTTAGTGGAGAAGTTGTTTCTGTTATTGTATTCAGTCTTTGGGGAGCGGCAGAAATGGGAGATATAGTAAGAGGATCGCTTCAATCATTACCAAAACATCAGATTGAATCGGGGAAGGCTTTAGGTTTAAATTATTATCAAATATATAGATATGTACTTATGCCTCAAGCTATAAGAAGAATGATACCTGGAACCATCAATTTAGCAACTAGAATGATTAAAACTACTTCGCTTGTAGTTTTAATAGGTGTTATAGATGTAGTTAAGATGGGTCAGCAGATTATTGAAAGTTCAAGATTTCAGTTTCCTACTGCTTCTTTCTGGATTTATGGTTTTATATTCTTCTTGTACTTTATAATATGTTATCCACTATCAAAAATATCGAAAAGACTAGAATCAAAGTGGAATAATTAGGAGGAACATACATGGATAAGAATAATAATCCTGTCTTGCTTGAAATACAGGATGTTCACAAAAAATACGATGAAAAAGAAATATTGAAAGGTATTGACTTAAGCCTTCACAAAGGAGAAGTATTAGTTATTTTAGGACCTTCAGGCTGTGGAAAAAGTACTTTTTTGAGATGTCTTAATGGACTAGAAAAAATTCAAGGTGGAGATATTAAATTTAAGGAACAAAGTTTTACAGATAAAAATGCCGATTGGCAAAAGATTCACGAGAGAATAGGAATGGTTTTTCAAAACTATGAATTATTTCCTCATATGACAGTTATTGAAAACATACTTTTAGGTCCTTTAAAGGTTCAGAAAAGAGAGAAATCTGAGGCACTTGCTCAAGCAGAACAACTTTTAAATAAGGTTGGATTACTTGACAGGAAAGATTCATATCCACGTCAACTTTCGGGGGGCCAAAAGCAAAGAATAGCTATAGTTAGGGCATTATGTATGAATCCAGAAATAATACTTTTTGATGAAGTAACAGCATCTCTTGACCCAGAAATGGTAAGGGAAGTACTAGATGTTATATTAGGCTTAGCTAAGCAAGGCATGACTATGGTAATTGTGACACATGAAATGGGATTTGCCCAATCAGTGGCAGATAGAATAATCTTTATGGATGAGGGCAAAATATGTGAAGAGTCGGGACCAAAAGAATTCTTTACAAATCCAAAGACAGAACGTGCTAAGCACTTTCTAAATATATTTCAATTTTAATTATTAATAGGGGGATGACAAAATATGAAAAGCATAAAAAAAATAGTAGCAGCTTTACTTTTAAGTACTGTAGTAGTTGGAAGTTTTGTTGGCTGTGGTAATTCAGCACAAACTAATAAAGGTGATTCTAATAAAGCAGCGTCTAGCTCTTTAGAAGACATAAAAAAACGTGGAACTATAAAGATTGGCGTGTTTAGTGATAAAGCTCCATTTGGATATGTTGACTCAGAAGGAAAAAACCAAGGATTTGATGTATATGTTGCAAAGAGATTTGCTAAAGATTTACTTGGAGATGAGTCAAAAGTTGAATTTGTTTTAGTTGATGCAGCAAGTAGAGTTTCTTATTTAGAATCTAAAAAAGTTGATATAATTATGGCTAATTTTACTGTTACTGATGAGAGAAAAGAAAAAGTTGATTTTGCAAATCCTTATATGAAAGTATCACTTGGTGTAGTTTCACCAGATGGCGCTAAAATTACTTCAGAAGATCAACTTAAAGGCAAGAAGGTTATTGTAGCTAAGGGAACAACTGCTGAAACTTATATGACTAAAAATCATCCAGACGTTGAACTTGTGAAATATGAACAATATTCAGAAATATTCCAAGCATTAAAAGATAAACGTGGTGACGCTATATTAAGTGATAACACAGAAGTTATTGCATGGGCTAAAGATAATCCTGGATTCTCTGTTGGTATACCATCACTTGGAAGCACAGATACCATTGCTCCAGCTGTTACTAAAGGTAATACAGAACTTAGAGATTGGATTAATACTGAACTTGAAAACTTAGGCAAAGAGAACTTTGTTCACAAAGCTTATGATGAAACATTAAAATCAGTATATGGTGCTGAATTTGAAGATAGCCTTGTAGTTGAAGGTGGAAAAATACAATAAGATTTTTTAAAGGATGAGGATGCAATGCAATCTTCATCCTTTATTTTTATACACCCGAATTATACACTGTAATCAATGTTTAAGAAGTATTATGCTCAGCTAGTATTTTAAAGCGCTTAATTAAAGTTTTATAAGAAAGTTATGGTTTGTAAAGAGAATAAAAAAGAAGATACATTCGCCTGGGATTTTGTTCTTGTTTTGAGGATCTGAATATACGAGTACGAAGTTTGTATTCATGGGCATTAAATCGATTAATATCGATATTTTTTAGGTAGTCAAATGTGTAAGATTATGCTAATATTTAAATATGAATACCTATTTGGGAAAGTTTTTTCTTTTAAGTATAGTTAATAAAAATCCAAATAGATTTTAGTATGAATTTGCTTTCTTTAGAAGTTGTGTTGTAAGCAAACTTATATTTAATTATTTCATTCGGAGGTGTATATGAGAGTTGTTAGTGTTTCCAGCCTAAAGGGAGATGAAATACTAGGAAAACAGATTTTTGATGAATCTGGTAGAATTTTACTTAGCGTTGGAGTGAGGCTGAAACCTTATTATATCGAAAAAATTAAGGAACTTGGTATTTATTCGGTATATATTGATGATGATATATCAAAAAATCTTGATATTGAAGAAAGTATTTCTGATAAGACACGGCAAATGAGCAAACATGCAGTAAAAAAAATGATAGACGGATATTGCCGTGAAGGAAAAACTGATAATAACAGCGTTATGAATTCTGTCAACTCAGTTATTGAAGATATACTATCAAATAAAGATGTTTTAATAAATGTTGCAGAAATAAGTGCTAGTGATAATAATATATATTCTCATTCTGTAAATGTATGCGTATTAGCTACAATAATAGGAACTCATATGGGATACAGCATGTCAAAATTAAAAGATATAGCTGCAGGTGCACTTTTGCATGATATTGGCAAAATAAGAATTATGAACGATAAAAAAATTTCGTCTGAATTTAAAGATGAAAATGAATTCAATAGATATATGGAATTAATGCATTCTAAGATTGGGTATGATTTTCTAGGGGACCAGCATGTTTGGAATGCATATGTTAAAGTGGCTGTTTTAATGCATCATGAAAGAAATGATGGAAGTGGATATCCTTTGCAGCTAAAAGGAGACGAAATAAATGAGTTGGCAAAAATTGTATCGATTTGTGATACGTTTGACAATATGATATCCGGCAGAGAAGAAAATGAACGGAAAACTGTGTATGAAGCAATTGAATATCTAATAGGTATGAGTAATATTTATTTTGATGAAGAAATAGTGAAAAAATTTACTATGAATATAGCAGCTTTTCCTACAGGAAGTGGTGTTATTCTAAATTCAAATGAAAAGGGATTAGTAGTAAAACAAAACAACTCAATGCCAATGCGCCCTGTAGTAAAGGTGTTGTATGATGAAACAGGAAGTTTACTATCTGAACCTTATGAAGTCGATCTACTGAAAGAATTAACCCTTTTTATTACGAAGACTAGTGAAATTTAATTTTAGGAGGATAATATGAAGAATCAAAATAAGGATGAAATAAATATTTATTCTAATGATTTCCTAAAATTAATGAATAGTATTCATGTGAGATTTTTAGAGGTGAATTCTATAAACTATAATGAGTTATTAAGAAAATCATTAGAGGAAATTGGAGAATTTTTTGATTTAGATAGAATATATATATATCATTTTTCTAAAGACCCTACTTTTATGAAAATAGAATGTCAATGGAATAAAAAGTTTATAAAACCAAAAAGGGAAATTATAGAGGATGAAGTAGTTTACGCTTTTCCATGGTTAATCCGTCAAATTAAAAGTAAGGATTTTATTGTTTTAAATAATATAACTGAATTTCCGGTTGATGCAACATTTGAATTAGAAGCTTTTAATATGGAGGGGATAAAATCGTCTCTTATACTTCCATTAAAAGATAAAAACAAATTAATAGGTTTTATAGGATTTGAAACCTTATCGGAATCAATAATATGGCAATCGGAACAGATAAAAATATTAAATAATATTTCAAAGTTTTTAGAATTCATAAAAGCTAGGATTACAAAATTAAAAGAATACGAATCGCTTCTTAATGGTCAGACTATTTTACTTGATAATGCTGCATCGCAGATTTGGGCACTAAGCAATGTTACTTCATATGCAACTGTTAATGAGGCTCATGCAGAATTTTTTGGTAAGAAAAAGAGCGATTTAGAATATAAAGACCTATATGACATATTTGATGTTAATACTGCAAATAAGTTGTCTGAAAATAATTGGGAATTATTTAGGAATGATGAGCCAGCAGAGAAAGAGCTTAAAATTAAGAATTGGAAAGGCGAGGACAGGCTCCTTCAGGTTAAAAGTAAACCTATTAAAGATGAATCAGGTAACATTAAATATCTTGTTTGTACAGCACAGGATATTACGGAGCAAAGAATTGCAGAAGCTGAATTATATAAAGCAAAAGTAGAGGCTGAATCTGCAAATATAGCAAAGAGTCAGTTTCTTGCAAATATGTCACATGAAATAAGAACTCCAATGAATGGAATATTTGGATTTTTAGAATTATTGGAATCGTCAAATCTCTCTCTGGAACAAAAAGAATTTGTACACGAAGCAAAATCTGCTTCAGATATTTTACTAAATATTATTAATGATATATTGGACTTTTCAAAAATTGAGGCTAAAAAATTAGTACTAGAAAAAATAAGCTTTAATTTGAGAACTGTTATAGAAGATGCTGTTTCACTTTTTGTTCCTAAAACCTTGGAAAAAGGAATTCAGCTTTATACAATAATTGATCCAACTATTCCAGATGAGGTTATAGGTGATCCGTCTAGACTTAAGCAAATATTAACTAATCTTTTGAGCAATGGTGTTAAATTTACTGATGCGGGTGAAATTGCAATTAAGGTTGATTATTTTGAGGAAGAAAATGATATCGCACTTCTTACATTTGAAGTGAGGGATACTGGAATTGGAATTAGCGGAAAGGATATACAAAAACTTTTTAAATCTTTTAACCAAGCAGATGCATCTACAACGAGAAAATATGGAGGAACTGGACTTGGACTTTCTATATGCCGAGAACTGGTTAATATGATGGATGGTGAAATAACCGTTGATAGTGTATTAGATAAAGGATCTATTTTTAGATTTTGTGTAAGATTAAAAATATCTAAAAGGGCTTCTGAACATATCTCTATTTTCGAAAAGGTTAATGACGTGAATATTTTGATTGTTGACAATGATGAAAATAGTAGAAAGATTACAAGTTCTTACCTGAAAGGAACTGGATTACATATAATTGAGGTTGATGGTGCTGGTGAAGCAATTTCAACAATTATTTCTAATAATGATACAAAAAATAAAATAAGTATTGTAATCATTGAGTGTGAGATACCAGGAATGAATTGTTATGAACTTGCACGAACGTTAAAAAATATACCAATAGCCAAACATATCAAGTTAATACTGTTAATGTCGAGGTATAAAGGAGACTTTAAGGCAGCAATGGAGTATGGCTTTTCGTCTTATTTGACCAAGCCACTAAAAAGAGATGATTTACTTGATTGTATTGCTGTAAATTTAGGCTTGAAGAAAGAAGATGAAGAACATTTTGAAGACTCAAATAAAAATGTAGTTAAAAACATTTATGATTTATCAGAAATTAGAATTTTACTGGCAGAAGATAATGAAGTTAACAGAAAAATTTTTATAAGCATGCTTAAATCTCGTGGTATTACTTGCGATGTGGCATTAGATGGTAAAGAGGCATTAAGAAAAGTATCGGAAGAAGATTATGATATTGTATTCATGGATTGTCAGATGCCAGTAATGGATGGATATGAAGCTACTGCTGAAATAAGAAGAATTGAAGAAAATAGAAAGCACACAAAAATTGTTGCAGTAACTGCTAATGCAATGGAAGGTGATTCGGAAAAGTGTATTAAATCTGGAATGGATAATTACATTACTAAACCTATTAATTTTGGTATTGTATTTAAGATGATTGAAGAAAGTATCATAGATAAAAAACATAATACTATAGACTATTCAAGAATAATAGATAACTATATTAATGAATTTTCTAGAGATACCGGTCTTGATATAGAAGATGCATTAGAAATATTTGAAGACTACATAAGGTGCTTACCTGATTTGTTAAATGGAATTAATGATGCCATTAATACTAAGGACTTAAAGAAACTAGCAAAGTTTGCTCATGAGTTAAAAGGTTCATCTGGAACACTAAGAATAAATTCTGTTCACGAATTAGCTAAAATGCTTGATAAAAAAGCTTTAGAAGAAAAATTAGATGAATGTAATGAGATTTTTGGGCAAATAAAAGATTTGTTTTATAAAATATAATTTAATAATAGTAGTCAAATTCTGAAAAATGAGGATGAAGGAGTTTTTAATATGAAGAAGATTTTGATAGTTGATGATTCATCGTATATGCGAATGTTTATACGAAAAATTATTCAAAAAAGGGGAACTTATATGATCTTAGAAGCATCAGGTAAAGATGATGCAATAGAAACATATAAGATTGAAAGTCCTGATATTATAATTTTAGATTTAAATATGTCTGAAGTTAGAAAAGATGGCATTGATGTTTTAAGCCAAATAATGAGTATTGATCCTGAAGCAGTAGTAATTATTATATCTGCAGTAGGATATGATGATGTCAAAGATGAATGCTTAGCCTTAGGAGCTAAGAGTTATATAAAGAAGCCATTTGATACTCAAACTTTAATAAAAACACTAGAAGAATACAAATAAAATTTTAATACAAAAATAGAAAAATCGTTATTTATACTGAAAAGATATATATGATTAGTAGATTAGTTGAGATTAAAGAATGCAGTTATTGATAGAAAATGTATTCTTTAATTTTTTATTAATAAGGAATAAATTTAGGTGTTTATAAACAACCTAACATTATATAATTAAATAATTCTAAAAAGTGAATTGGGAATCTTATTTTATTATAATCAATAGAATATGTGTTGTAATAATAAACGTACATTTAAAGATATGGTAAGCTAAGTATTTAACTAATATTAGCATATAGAAAATCAATTGGAATATACTATTATAAATAGCTATAAATTTATTTATTCAAAGTTGATATATTATATAAAATGATAATGAATAGAAGTTGTTTTTTTATTAAAGTAAGAATTTATTCGATATTATTGGAGGATGATTTTATGTTAGATGTTATAATTTACATAATAATAGGTGCTGCAGCAGGTATTTTAAGTGGTTTGTTTGGAATTGGTGGTGGAATCATTATAATTCCTGCATTGATGTATTTAAAAGGATTTTCGCAGCTCACAGCTCAGGGGACATCTCTTGTTGCAATGCTTCCACCTGTTGGATTACTTGCATTCATGGAATATTATAAGAAAGGTAATACAAATATAACTGCTGGTATAATTATTTGTGTTACTATGCTAATTAGTGCAAAATTTGGAGGCCAGCTTGCTAATATTCTTCCAGCAAGTATAATGAAAAAAGCTTTTGGAATATTTATTATTTTGGTTGGAATAAAAACTTTTATAGGTAAATAATGAAAAACAGTTAATTAGTAAAAAATAATAGTCTATATTATTAAAATAACCATTAATTTATTATAAGTTAGTGGTTATTTTTTATATGTTAATAATTTAATTGCTGTATTTTCAATTATAAATAGTCTAAAAACATAGTGCTTAACTTAAGCAAAATATTAACGATTCATCAGGTATCTCTGCATATTGGTGCAGTTTTGATATATTAGATGATAAATTAAGAAAAATAAAAAAGCCCCAATTGGGGTGCTTTAATTAAAGAAAATGAGTGAAAATACAATGGAGGTGATAAATATTTAAATGAATGTGGTTTGGAATATATACCATCATATAGTCACTCAAAGCTATAGATCGAATTAAATTTATTTAAGTGTATGCCTTTCAACAATTTAAATACCATCTAACTAAAGAGCTATTTTTCTAGTATCTTGATTATCTATTGCAGAAATAAGAGTTATTTTTTCGTGTGAAATCAAGATATCAGTGCTTTCAACGCTGGGTTTTTTTACTGTTACTACAAGATTTCTTGGGCCACCTACTGCCTCTATAGCTCTATTTATAAGTTTAATAGTATAAGAAAATACTTCTTTTACATCTTCATTTGACGAAAATACAACTGCATGTCCAGCTTTAAGCATTAGAATGCTGTTTCTAATTATTGTTTCGATAGGATTAGATGCTTCAACAATAACGCCATTTACAGTATAAGAATTATCACCGTTAATTATAGAGAACCTAGATTCAAGATAGTTATCATTTAAACATTTATCTAATGCATTAGTATTATTGTAAAGAATATTACTGTAGGAGCTAGCACCATTCTCTTTACAAGTCATTAAGCTAACTTCTTCTAAGTGCAATTCTAATTCTTTAATTACTGAATCTACTATTTCATTCTTTTTTTGTTCACTGTATTGCTTATATTTTTCACAAGCAACATGAGCTAATTTAATGGCATCTTCCATGGTGTCAAAAACTCCACAATCTCCTTGTCTATCGATTATAACTGCATATTGAATTGGTTTTTTTACTATCATAGTATTTATCCCCCTTATATTTATAGATTTTAATTTTTTACTATGATTTCTACTAACATAGAAGTAGAAGAAGTTAAATAATTAACGTTAATTATTTAACAATAAGATTTAAAAAAATATAAATATTTATATTACTATCTTATTAAGTATTATAACAATATGTTACTAATTATTCAAGTGGTTGTTGTGAATTTTCTGAATTTTATTTTATATTGTTAAAAAACTAGCTAATTATAAGTTCAATTTGAAGAATATGTATAAATTATCATAATAAAAAATAATTATTTAACAATCTTAAAAGTATATATAGATACATAATATAGTTTGTTTTTTTATAGATATTTATTTATATAACATAAGTAATCAATATTTCTACTAAGTAATAATTGACAAAAACATCAAACAATATACAATTATCTTATTAGGATATAGGGGGAATTATAAATGAAAAAAATAGTTAGTAGATTAATATTTGGTTTCGTATTATTTTCAATAATTGGATATAGCGGCATTCCAGAGAAGGTGAAAAATGAATATATTAATAGTAATAAGTATGCAGGAATACATATAAAAGAAATAAAAGAGAGATCAGTTCTAAATAATTCAGGAGAAGAAATAGGAAAAAGAGGAGAAGTTACATATAATCCTGATAAAATAACAGATGAAGCTTTAATAAATTTTTATAATGATAAGATTAAGAACACTGGGTATAACTATTATACCTTAATAAATGAAAAAGATAAAACTCAGGGTATTGTTTCAATTGCATGTGTAAATGTATTAACATATTCAGAAATAGATGACAATGGATATATAGTAAAAGCAAATAAAAATTTTGAAGTCAAATAGGATTGTATAAATTATAACTTTTGACTTCATATATAAGTTAATTAAAAGAAGGCACTAAAATGATTGATCTGACCCCAAAAAGTTAGACAAATTTAACTAAGCTATCATGAAGGATTGAATTCTGTATTGAACAGGAC
>NZ_JAKGTE010000053.1:0-27408 GCF_022324665.1 Clostridium sp. YIM B02500
TCGATAGCTCAGTCGGTAGAGCAGAGGACTGAAAATCCTCGTGTCACTGGTTCGATTCCAGTTCGAGCCACCATAATGGCGCTATAGCCAAGTGGTAAGGCAGAGGTCTGCAAAACCTTTATTCCCCAGTTCAAATCTGGGTGGCGCCTCCAATTTATTTAAGATAGCTTATGTATTAACTAAATAGTTGATACATAGGCTATTTTTTATGTATATAATAAGCTTTATGGAAATCTATAATTTAAAATTGAATTAATTACATAGAAATATTATAAGTTAATGAGTCACTAATAGAGTGAATTAATGAATTATATATCACATGACATGTGTTGCAGCGATTGAATTTATATATTTAATGGTATTACATTAGTTAAATTGGTTTACTATAATTGAAAAGGTAGGATATTATCATAAATATATATTAAATAAATTTTTAAATTACTTTTTAAATTACTTTTTAAAGTTTATTGAAAAAGGTTTCAAAGAGTGCTATACTAAATTTAAGGAAAATAAATATTGGGTACCTATTTTTCTAAAAGCTAATAGATATGCATGCATTATTAAGATTATTAATAGAAGGTATATTTATCGATATGATAAATATGAATAAAAACTAGTACAGCATTATTTAAAGAATGTAAGAGAAAATTGGCCTTGCTAGTTATTTTTACCAAGTTTTATGGAAGTCAAATTATAAATATACTAGGCAACTAATGTATCTTTTGTAAACGATAAAAATAGTCTTCCGAACGAAGAAATTTTAGGAATATTATAAACGCACTAGAAATATACGAATTTAAATCAAATGAAATAAAAAATGGGAGATGATTTTAATGAAAATAAAAATTAGTAACTCTGTAATATATATTTTCGCTGCACTTAGTGGGCTTTTGTTTGGTTATGATACTGGAGTTATTTCAGGAGCTATTTTATTTATTCAAGAACAAATGCACCTTGATTCATGGCAGCAAGGATGGGTTGTAAGTTCTGTATTATTAGGAGCTATTCTTGGGGCTGCAATCATTGGTCCTATGTCTGATAAATATGGCCGTATAAAGCTAATTCTTACATCGGCTGTTATCTTCTTTGTCGGCGCACTTGGATCAGCATTTGCTCCAGAAATTTGGTCATTAATTATATTTAGAATCATTCTTGGTGTCGCAGTTGGTGCATCTTCAGCTCTAATTCCAACTTATTTAGCTGAATTATCACCATCTGAAAAACGTGGAACCATATCAAGTTTGTTTCAGCTAATGGTTATGAGCGGAATTCTATTGGCTTATATTACGAATTATGCATTTTCAGATTTATATACTGGTTGGCGAGTGATGTTAGGGTTCGCAGCTATTCCAGCAGCAGTTCTTTTAATAGGTGCACTTGTGTTACCAGAAAGTCCTAGATTTTTAGTAAAAGATGGACGAGTAGACGAAGCAAGAAGTATACTAGAACATATGAATAAACATGATAAAGGTGCTGTTAATTATGAATTAGCTCAAATAAAAAAACAAGCCGAGATTAAAAGTGGTGGAGTTAAAGAGCTATTTAGCGAATTTGTACGCCCGGCATTAGTCATAGGCTTTGGTTTGGCTGTTTTTCAGCAGATTATGGGTTGTAACACAGTTCTTTATTATGCACCAACTATATTTACTGATGTTGGATTTGGGGTGCAAGCAGCTTTACTCGCTCATATTGGAATTGGAGTTTTTAATATAATAATTACTGCTATAGCTGTAGCCATTATGGATAAAATTGATCGTAAAAAGATGCTTATTTATGGTGCTATTGGAATGGGCGTTTCGCTCTTGATTATGAGTATTTCAATGAAATTCTCTAATGGATCTTTCGTTGCCTCAATCATATGTGTTATTGCATTAACTATTTACATTGCTTTCTTTTCAGCTACTTGGGGACCTGTAATGTGGGTCATGGTAGGAGAAGTATTTCCATTAAATATTCGCGGCTTAGGTAATTCATTCAGTAGTGTAATTAATTGGAGTGCTAATATGATGGTATCATTGACATTTCCAGTATTATTGAATTACTTTGGTACAGGTAGTTTGTTTATAGGTTATGGTGTAATATGTTTTGCAGCAATTTGGTTTGTTCAGTCTAAGGTATTTGAAACACGTAATCGTTCACTTGAAGATATAGAAGCTGAACTTAGATCATATAAAGGAGTAGAAAAACTCCAAAAGGATATCTGCACTCAAGATGCTACAACTAAGGCTTAGGTGATAAGAGTAGTTATAAGATATTATAAAAAAGATATGTTAGTTAAACATATCTTTTTTATATAATATAAAGGCAACAAGTCCACAAATGCCAACAGTTACGCCCATAACTATAGAGAATGCATGTGGATTATCTGCAGATAATGGTAATGCTATATTCATACCAAATATTCCACCTATTATAGTCGGTATTGCCATAAGAATTGTAACTGATGCAAGTACTTTCATAACAATATTTAAGTTATTTGATATAACAGAAGCAAAAAAATCCATTGTACTAGCTAATATATTACTATAGATTTCAGTCATTTCTATAGCTTGTTTATTTTCTATAATTACATCTTCCAAAACATCTTTATCTTCTTCATATTTTTGCATAAGCTCTAATTTCAGCATTTTCTCTAAAGTAATTTCATTAGCCTTTAGTGAAGTTGAAAAATAAACAAGTGATTTTTCCAGAGAATGTAATTGTATAAGCTCTCTATTTTTCATAGATTTATGAAGCCTTTTTTCAATCATTAAACTTTTTTTATCTATTTGACGCAAATAAAGTAAATAGTATGTTGATATTCTATTTAGTATTTGTAATGTAAATCTTGATTTTTTAAATGTATAAAAAGATTTAATTTTGTTATTAGCAAAATCCGTTAGGATTTTACTGTTTTTTAAGCATACAGTTATCAATTGTTTATTAGTATGTATTATTGATAATGGGTATGTATCATAAGTAAGAGAGTTATCTTCCATTTCGGTAAACGGTATATCCACTATTATTAATAATGAATCCTCTTCAATATCGATACGTGAAGTTTCTTCATCATCTAAAGCTGCTTTCAAGAATTCCAGGGGCACACCTGTTTTCTTTGATATTAATATTAGTTCTTCAGCAGATGGAGCAATAAGATTTATCCAAGCACCATTTTCTATCGTATCTATTAATTTTAGGGAAGGATCAAATTCATTTTCGCTTTTATAGATTTGAATCAATTTATACACCTCCTAAGCAGTACAACTAATATTATACTATTATAAGATGGTTTGTAAACACAACATGGCGTTTCTTTTAGCATCCTATTATTTTTATTATTCTGTAAGTTTAAGGTGGAAATATACCAAAGGGTTTTACGTTTGCTTTTTTTATGATGCTAGAATCTATGAAGTGAAATATGGTACCTTAAAATATAAATCAATATAATATACGGACTTTATTACTATTAAAGGTATATATTATATTATTTTTAAGATACCATATCTTATAATTTTTTTATTAGCAATTTCTATTATTAAAGAATTCAGATTTAACTTCAGAGAGTAAAGTTTCATTTTGTATCAAGTCAATAGCAGTTAATGCAAGAGCTGTAGCTGCTATATTGCATTGTTTTAAAGCAAATTCAGATGTAGTTGCTTTTGCGAAATCTAGGCTTCCATATTTAATATTTTCATCATCTATTATAGATATATACGGATGTATACAAGGAACCTTATGACTTACATCTCCAATGCTTAATCCGGCATATATATCTTTTGATGGATTAATATTTATTATTCCACTTTCTTTAAGGTTATGACTAAATAGTCTATTTAGGGTCCTATTGGTTATTAGTTCCTTATTAGGAGACTCATATAAGAAAAATTTATTAGGAATATCTATTAATGTTGTTACATTATTTGCAATTTTTCTTATTTTATCATAAGCCTCATTAGCAGTTTTGGTGTTAGATGCACGAATGCAAAATTTAATTTCAGAATCTGCTGGTAATAGCAATGTTGTATACCCACCATTAGATATAACCGAATTTATTTCTAAATTATCGGGAAATCCTTTTTTTATGGAGTTTAAAATATTAAGAGTTAGTAAAACGGCATCTAACGATGTATAAGAATTCTGATTTAAAAAACTCAACTTGCTTTCGCTTTCAAACTTAAGCCCTAATGGGATAATTGCTGATGAAGAGCCACTTTCACATGTACATGTGTCAGGGTGTGCTACCATTACAACATCTATGTCATCAAATAGTCCTTGTTTTACCATTGTCCCTTTAGTCCCGCCAAAGTATTCACCGGGGCAACCTACCAGTATTACAGAACCTCCGATGTCATCTATAACACTTCCTAAAGCTAACGTCGCAGATACTGACATTGCAGTAACCATATTATGCCCGGTAATATGACCTTCATTTTCGATAGCATCATACTCACATAGATAGCATATTTTAGGATGACCTTGGCCTTTCTTTGCTATAAAGGAATTGTTAATGTTAAAAAAATTTCTATCAACTTCAAATTTGTATTTATTTAATAAATTGCATATGCAATTAGACGCGTTAACTTCACTATAACTTTTTTCAGGATTCTCATATAAATAGGTACAGAGATTTTTAATATCGTCAGCACAAGTAGATAAAAATGAAATAATTTTGTTTTTCATAAGCGCAATTTCTTACTTAAAACTTGCAAAATAAATTACTAGATCTTGTATATAGTACAGGTTTTGCTTCGTTTTACAGTAAGTTCTCCTTTCATATTAATGTTTTTATTGTTAACATGGTAGTAGCTGTATTAAATATAAGCTTAATATAGCTATCACTTTAAATATTATGAGCAAATTATTATTTGAAAATTTAATAATATAAGATATTTTTGCAAGCTATATTTACATTATGTAATTTGTATTAAATTCAGCATTAATTGTGTAATTATATATTGCCCTTTATTAGTATTACCAAAAATTTAAAAAATATCTATATAGAAGTTATTAACATCCAGAGAGTGTATAAAGTCTACATAATTGGTAATAATTTTATAAGAATCATAAAATTAAGGGGGAATTACTAATGGAGGATACAAATAAATCATGTTTTTTATGTGGAGCAAGTGATTGCGATGGTATAATATTAAATGGAGAAAAAATTTGTAAAGCATGTGAAGAGAAAATTGTTAATACAAATGCAGAGGGTCCAGATTATGATTATTATAAAGATAATGTTAGGATAATCTTATTTAGCGAACATGCTTAGAAATTAAATTCTTACATTTAAACGCTAATATATAGAGGGGTACGTTAAGATGAAAAAAGGTTTATTTATAGTTTTTGAAGGTGGCGAGGGAACCGGAAAAACAACGGCAATTGACGCAATATATGATTGGATTACAGAAAATAATTTTGAATGTATAAAGACGAGGGAGCCAGGCGGAATTAAAATATCAGAGCAAATAAGACAAGTTATTTTAAGCACAGATAACAAGGAGATGGATGCTAAAACAGAAGCACTATTATATGCAGCGGCGAGAAGACAACACCTTGTAGAAAAAGTGATACCAGCATTGAATCAAGGTGTAATAGTTCTTTGTGATAGGTTTATAGATTCTTCTTTGGCGTATCAGGGTTATGCGAGAAATTTAGGAATAGAAGAAGTTTTAAGTATAAATAAATTTGCTATTGGTGAGTACATGCCAGATATGTCAGTGCTATTTGATCTTGATCCTAAAATAGGATTGGCTAGAATAGCTAATAATGATTGCAGAGAAGTAAATAGATTAGATATAGAAAAGTTAGAGTTTCATGAAAGAGTTAGAGAAGGATATGATATTGTTTATAAAAATAATAATCATAGAATTGTTAAGATAGATGCAAATAATACTAAAGAAAATGTGATTAATCAAATAAAAAATATACTAAGACCTAAAATATGGACAAATATAAACTAAGTAATAAAAAGCCACCTATTTGTGGTAAAATAGTATGTAGTAAATTATTATTAGTTTAAGGGTGGGAATTAAAATGAAATTGATAATTGCAATTGTTCAGGATGAAGATTCAGCAGATGTCATAGAGGCTTTAACAGAAGAGGATTATAGAGTTACAAAATTAGCAACTACAGGAGGATTTCTTAAATCTGGTAATACTACATTATTGGTAGGAATTGAAGAGGAAAAAGTTGAACTTGTTATTGATGTTATTAGGAATGTATGTAGAAAGCGAAATGAGACAGTAGTCACACCAACTACCCTTGGGGGAAGTGAAAGTGGATATATGCAACAATACCCAGTGCAAATTAGCGTGGGAGGTGCTACTGTATTCGTAATTGATGTGGATAAGTTCGTAAAAATATGATATCAAGGAGAGATAAGCATTGAGAAAGATAATCGGACATAAAAATATTATCGATAATATAAATAATAGAAGACAAAAGGATTCATTTTCTCATGCAAATCTAATAATTGGTAATGATGGAATAGGAAAAAGTATAGTAGCTAAGTATCTTTCAAACCAGATTATTAAAGAGAGAAATGGTGTAGAGAGTGTTGATATTGTAAGATATTCTCCTAATTCCAATTCATTTGGTGTTGATGATGTGAGAAACATTATAAGTGAAGTCAATAAAAAGCCTTATGAAGGTGATAAAAAGGTATTAATATTATATAAATGTGACAAGCTAACAGTTCAAGCTCAAAATGCATTATTAAAAACTATTGAAGAACCACCAAGAGGTGTACATTTAATATTACTAAGTGATTCTTTAGAAGTAATTTTAGATACCATAAAATCGCGTTGCCAAATATATAGGTTAACACCATTAAATAAAGAAGAAATTTTGAGTTACCTTGAGGAAAAATATAATAATTTAAGTGAAGATGATAAAAAAGCTGCATTAGCTTATAGTGCTGGAATACCTGGAAATGTAGATAGATTTTTTAGCGATGATAAGTTGAGAAATTTGAGAGATATATGTATAGAATTATTTGAAGATATCGTAAGTAGACAAAAAGGTATTATATTAAAGTATGAAGAATTATTAAAAAGTGCAAAAGAAGATAAATTAGAGTTACTAAATATACTTCTATCATATATAAGAGATATCTTACTTCTTAAAGAACTTAATGATAGTGAACTCGTTGTTAATTTTGATAAAATATATAAGATAAAAAATATATCAAGAGGAATATCTTATAAGAAATTAAATAGTATGTTAGAATACATAAAAGAAGCTAGAATAAATTTTAATAGTAATACGAACTATTCAATGGTCATAAGTGTTTTGCTTATGGGCTTTGCGGAGGTATAATTAATGATAAAAGTTATAGGCGTAAGATTCAAGAAGGCAGGAAAAATTTACTACTTTAGTCCATTAGAATTGGATATAAAAAAGGGCAATTATGTAATAGTAGAGACAGCTAGAGGTATAGAATTTGGTGAATGCGTTATAGGAATTAAGGAGATAAAAGAGGAAGATATAGTATCACCTTTAAAGAATGTTATTAGAATTGCTGATGAGGATGATATTAGAAAACATAAAGAAAATAAGGATAAAGAAAAAGAAGCATTAGATATATGTTTAGCTAAAATTCAAGAACATAAATTAAATATGAAATTAATAGATGTAGAGTATACATTTGATAATCATAAGGTTATATTCTACTTTACAGCAGATGGCAGAGTAGATTTTAGAGAATTAGTTAAGGATCTAGCTACTATATTTAAAACCAGAATAGAATTAAGACAAATAGGAGTAAGAGATGAGGCTAAAATGGTTGGAGGACTTGGACCATGTGGTAGGCCTATGTGCTGCTCTACATTCTTAGGAGACTTTGCATCTGTGTCAATAAAAATGGCAAAGGAACAGAATCTTTCTTTGAATCCAACCAAGATATCTGGAATATGTGGAAGATTGATGTGCTGTTTGAACTATGAGCAAACTACATATGAAGGTATAAGAAAGAGATTGCCTAAGATTGGTTCTATTGTTAAGACAGAGGCTGGAAATGGAGAAGTTGTTGGTAATTCAATAGTTAAAGAGATGGTAAAGGTTAAGGTTAGAAGAGGAGACGAGGAAGTTGTTGAGGAATTCAAAATAACTGATGTAGAGCTCGTTTCAGGAAAATATGAAGACACAATTGATGAAAATAATATAAAATTGATTGTTGAGTCAGAGGAAGATAAAACATTAATAAAAAATCTTATTAATGAAAAATAGGAGGAATTTCTATGAAATCTGTTATTAAGATTTGTAATATGGAGTCTAATGACGATGCCAAGATAATTCAAGATACAGTTGTTAAGAATTCGGGAGTAATAGCTACTGAAATTTCGCTTGCAAGAAGGGAGATAACAGTGATATATAATGATATCTTTTTAAAACTCGAAAGGATTATAAATTCCATAGAGGATTTAGGATATGTTGTTTTGTAATCGTAAATAATATAACAATATTAAAAAATAAGAAGTCTAGAATACAAAACACTTTTAAAACATACGAATACGTGTTAAAATGTAAGAGGTTAATTACCACAATTTATTAGGAGGTGTTCTAGATGGCATTTGTTATTAATGATTCATGTGTTAGCTGTGGAGCATGCGCTGGAGAATGTCCAGTTAGTGCTATAACTCAAGGAGATACTCAATTCGTTATTGATGCAGATACTTGTATCGATTGCGGAAACTGTGCTAATGTTTGCCCAGTGGGAGCTCCAAACCAAGAGTAATAAAAGAGAGATCGTCTTTAGGCGGTCTTTTTTTTATTTAAAAATAGTTGAAATAGTTATTTTCACTATTTATATGGAGGTGTTAACAAGATACATTCAGACTTAAGGTTAGAATTTATATCCAAGTCAGAAGTATCTAATATATTAGAATTTATTTTTTTTACGTTCTTCATAGATATTATAAAATCCTTAGGGTCGTCTAAGTATAAAGATGTTGTATTAGTTTTATAATGCATAGGAACTATGTATTTTGGGGAAATAAGGTTACAAAGTTTCGCAGACTCAAAACCGTCGAGAGTGAAATGTCCACCAATAGGGATAAGTAAAATATCAATATTTTTAAGCTTTTCTAAAATCAATGAACAAGGTATATGGCCTAAATGTCCTAAATGGCATATGGAAAGTTTATCATCCTTAAATATATAAATAATATTTGAGCCTCTTTTTAGTCCATTGCACTTATCATGAAAGGAGTCAAACCCTTCTATGCTAAGGAAGCTTAAGTTAAAGTTTACGCTCTCATTAATAATCTTGGTTGTATTATTTATATCATTAATATATGAACTATCAAAATGGTTATGACTAATGGTAATTAAATCGGATTTAGGGAAATTATTATCATAACCTAAATTGTTGCTAAATGGATCAATTAGAATTCTTTTACCAATGGATGTTTTCATAAGGAAACAAGAATGTCCATACCAAATAATTTGCATATAAAACCTCCATAAATTGAAATATATTAAATATTATTAACATACAGTATTATAAATAATCATAAATTTATATTGATACTTCAAAAAGTAAAAGAAGTATAGTATAATATTATAAAGTCAAAGTAAGTCAAAAACAAATAATTAAATAAAGGTTTAAGCAGGTGATGTTATGGCAAGACTTTCAGATATAATAGAAGAGTTTATAAAACAAATGTTTAATGAGAATAGAGATAATGTGATTTTTATACAAAGAAATGAGTTAGCAGATCAGTTTAGATGCGCGCCGTCCCAAATAAACTATGTATTAACAACTCGATTTACCTATGAAAGAGGATATTTAATTGAGAGCAAGAGAGGCGGCGGAGGTCATATAGCGATCAAGCAGTTGGATGATGATAATTCCAATAGAAGGGAAGAATTAATTAACCAAAGCATAGGAGAAACAATAACATATCATAATGCAAACGCATTGCTTAATCACTTATTAGAATCTGGAGTTATTGAAGAAAGAGAATGTGAAATAATGAAAATAGCAATAAATGATAGAAGTTTAACTTCAGCAGATAATAAAAATAAAGTAAGAGCTGATATTTTAAAAGCTATGATTATGATAATTTTATCTTAAAGGTGGGGATATATATGTTATGTGAAAAATGTAAAAAAAATGAAGCAAAGATAAATTTAATTACAGTGATGAATGGTCAGAAACAAGAAATTTGGTTGTGTGAAAATTGTGCAAAAGATATAGCTAATATTCCGTTCTTTAATCCAATAATGCAAAATATAAATGTTCCATTTCAAGGCATACTTACAGAAATATTATCTAATGTAGATAATGGTAAATCAAATATAGATAATAATAAAGTAAAGGAAATTATTTGTCCAAATTGTGGGTTAACCTATCAGGAATTTAAGAAATCAGGAAGATTGGGATGTACTGATTGTTATAAAGAATTTAATATTGTACTTGAGCCAAGGATAAAGAGCTTACAAGTTGGAAGTAAACATATTGGTAAGATTCCTAAGGTAAAGGGAAAGGAATTGGTTCAAAGAAAAAATCTTAAGGATTTAAAAGAAGAGATGCAAAAATTGATAGTAGCAGAGGAATATGAGAGAGCAGCAATAGTAAGAGATGAAATTAAAAAACTAGAATTATATATATTAGAAAGTAACACTAAGGAAATTATAAATAGAAAGGAGGGCAATTGTGATGAATAGCTGGGAAGATGATAAGGAAAGATTTGGGGCAGTATTAAGTAGCAAAGTGTTGTTAGCTAGAAACTTTAGTAATTTACCTTTTCCTAATAAGCTAAACTATATTAAGGGTAGAGAAAATGGCAAAGAAGTATATAACGTTCTTAAAAACGAATTGGATAATGAAGAAATTACGTTATATGAGATTTGGAATACAAAAGAGGAATTTAGTAAACAATATTTAGAAAGGGATCTAATTAGCAAAGAGCTTTTGAAAAATTCTGATAAGGGCTCATTTATATTGAATAAAGAAGAAGATCTTAGCATTATGATAAATGAAAAAGATCATATAAATCTTCAATGTGTAAGTGATGGATTGAAATTAGAAGAAATTTTTGAGAGAGCAACAGTTATTGATGATAAGATAGAAGAAAATTTTGACTATGCTTTTGATGAAACATTAGGTTATTTAACAGCATCACCAGAGAATATCGGAACAGGAATGAAGGCCTCAGTAGTATTACATTTGCCAGCTCTTAGTATGAGTGAAGAAATTAATAATATATCCAAAAGGCTTGGTAAGTTAGGAATTGCTATAAAGGGAGTTCATTTAGATGGTACAAAGGTTTTTGGAAATTTATACAGAATATTTAATAAAGTGTCATTAGGTTTGACAGAGGAGAATATTATAAATAAATTAAAAGAAGCAGTTTGGAGCATAATAATAGAGGAAAATAAATTCCGAGAAATATTACTTAGTAAATGTAGACATGAATTAGAGGATAAGATATATAGAGCATATGGAATACTGAAATATGCAATGATTTTGGATTTTAAAGAGTCTATTGAACTATTATCAAATGTTAGATTAGGGGCGGAATTATCAATTATAAATATTGATAAGGGTAAGTTAGATAAACTATTTATTCTAATTACTAATTCATCCCTTCAAAATTATTTAAAAAAATCACTAGATGATAAGGAAATTAAGTATGAAAGAGCTAAATTAGTGAAAGAAATGTTAACCTAAGGAGAAGATAGGAGGTTTAAAGTATATGGAATATAATAAATTAACAGAAAGGGCACAAGCAGTAATTTTAGAAGCTGAAAATGAATCGGAAAAATTTAAACATGGGTATGTTGGAACTGAGCATATATTACTTGGCATATTAAAAGAAGATGGATATTCTGCTAAGTTATTAAAAAAATATGGGGTTAATAGTGAGAATATTAGAAATATGATACAAAGATACTTGGGTTATGGGGATATCAAGAAAACAGACGATAATATTTTACTGACCCCTCGGACCAAAAGGTTAATAGATGAAAGTTTCGCAGCAGCAAAAAGATTAAATCATAAATATGTTAGCCCTGAACACATTTTATTGGCCTTACTTAATCAAGAAGAAGGAATGGCATACACTATCTTAAAAAGCTTGAATCTTAACTTCACCATTATAAGTGAAGAATTACTTGTATTCTTATCTGGTACTTATGAAGATAAAGCTAGCGATAAAAATATAATTGATAATAAGAAAGCTAATACTCCAATGCTTGATAAGTATGGAAGGGATTTAACAGTACTATCTAAGGAACAAGGACTAGATCCTGTAATTGGAAGGGATAATGAAACTCAAAGGTTATTAGAAATTCTTTGTAGGAGAATTAAAAATAACCCGTGTCTGATTGGGGAACCAGGTGTTGGTAAAACTGCTGTAGTTGAAGGACTAGCACAGAGAATAGTGGAGGGAAATATTCCAGAGATACTTAGAAATAAAAGAGTTGTTTCTTTAGATTTAACATCTATGATTGCAGGAGCTAAGTATAGAGGTGAATTTGAGGAAAGACTTAAGAAAACTATGGATGAAATAATTAAAGATAAAGATATAATTATTTTTATAGATGAGATTCATACTATTATAGGAGCAGGAGGAGCAGAAGGTGCTATCGATGCATCTAATATATTAAAGCCTGCTTTAGCAAGAGGAGAGATTCAATGTATAGGAGCCACAACTATAGATGAATATAGAAAGTATATTGAAAAGGATTCTGCATTAGAAAGAAGATTTCAACCTGTAACAGTGGGAGAGCCTTCAAAGGAAGAAACGCTAAAGATTCTTAAAGGATTAAGAGATAAATATGAAGCTCATCACAGAGTTGAAATAACAGATGAAGCTTTAGAAGCGGCCGTTAATTTGGCAGATAGGTATATAACAGATAGATTTATGCCGGATAAAGCCATTGATTTGATTGATGAAGGAGCTGCTAAAGTGAGAATCCAAAGTTTAACAGCCCCTCCAGATTTAAAAGATTTAGAAGAAAAAATTGAAAATATAGGTAAAGAAAAGGAAGAAGCTATACGAGTTCAAGACTTTGAGAGAGCTGCGAATTTAAGGGATAAAGAGAGAATTTTAAAAGAGCAGTTAGGTAATATGAAAGATAGTTGGGATACTCAGAATTCTATAAAGACACTAGTTGTAGATGCAGAAAAGATAGCGAGTGTAGTATCATCTTGGACTAAGATTCCAATTCAAAAATTAACTGAATCGGAAAGTGAAAGGCTATTAAAATTAGAGGAAATACTACACAAGAGAGTCGTTGGACAAAATGAGGCGGTTAAATCTATAGCAAGGGCTGTCAGAAGGGCAAGAGTTGGAATAAAGGATCCTAATAGACCAATAGGAAGCTTTATATTTTTGGGACCAACTGGAGTTGGAAAGACTGAGCTTTCTAAAGCACTTGCAGAAGCTATGTTTGGTGATGAAAATAATATTATAAGAATTGATATGTCAGAATACATGGAAGGTCATTCGGTATCTAGATTAATAGGATCGCCTCCAGGATATGTAGGACATGAAGAAGGTGGTCAGCTTACAGAAGCAGTTAGAAGAAAACCTTATTCAATAGTTCTTTTAGATGAGATAGAAAAGGCAAATCCAGAGGTATTCAATATATTGCTTCAAATTATGGAAGATGGAAGGCTTACTGATGGTAAAGGAAAAATAGTTAATTTTAAGAATACAATAATTATAATGACTTCAAATGTTGGGGCTCATCAAATTAAAAAACAAAAAAGCATAGGATTTAGTAGTGTTAGTTCTAAAAACGAAAATGAAACTGAATATGAAAAGATGAAGGAAAATATATTAGGGGAATTAAAGCAAAAATTTAGGCCAGAATTTTTAAATAGAATAGATGATACAATAGTATTCCATAAGTTGAGTGATGAAGATTTAAATCAAATTATAGATTTAATGCTTGCATCAATAAGAAAAAGGCTTGAAGACAGAGATATATACTTAAACTTTGAAGATAATAGTAAAAGGTTCCTGCTAAACAAAGGAATTGACCTTGATTATGGTGCAAGGCCACTTAGGAGATTAATAATAAAAGAGGTAGAAGATAAATTAAGTGAGGAAATATTACAAGGAAATATAAGAATTGGAGATAGGGTAAAGGTAAGTGAGTTAGAAAACAAACTTATTTTTAAAAGATTGGCTGAAAGCAATTTGGAGCTCAATAAGAATTAATTTATGTTAATGGGCTATTTCAACGCTATAAATTATTTATACATTGAAATAGTCTGTTTAGTTTAAAGATTAATATAATATTTGGGTATTGAGTAGTTTAAAATGTATTAAATATTAGGAGAAAATAGATATGAGTAAAGAAAAGAAAGAATTGGATTTAATTATAATTGGGGGTGGACCAGCAGGTCTTACAGCAGCAATGTATGCAGGAAGGGCAAAGTTGGATACATTGTTGTTAGAAAATGAACTTGTGGGAGGTCAAGTTAGAAATAGTTATACTATAGAGAATTACCCGGGATTTAAAAGTATAGGTGGAGGAGATTTAGCTGACATATTTCAAGAACAAGCTAGAAATCTTGGAGCAAATATTGATGAATTTGATTCAATTGAAAAGATATATATATCAGATGATGAAAAGATTATAGAAACTGAATCATATGTATACCAACCTAAAGCTGTAATAATTGCTACAGGAGCTGCACCAAGAAAACTGCCTATTCCTCAAGAAGAACAATTTTCAGGAAGAGGAATTCATTACTGTGCTATTTGTGATGGAGCACTTTATCAAGGCAAAAAAGTTGCTGTTGTAGGCGGCGGAAATTCTGCACTAGAGGAGTCTATATTTTTAACTAGGTTTGCTGAAAAAGTGTACTTAATAAGAAGGTATGATTATTTTAAAGGAGAACAATCATTAATTGATGAAGTTTTCAATAATCCTAAAATAGAGGTTCTATTAAATAAGGATTTGATTCAAGCCAATGGTAAGGAATTTTTGGAATCAGTTATTATAAAAGACACTAAGACTCAAGAAAGTAGTAGCTTAGATGTTAATGCAGTTTTTGGATATATAGGAACAGAGCCTAGAACAAAAGAAGTAAAGGATTATATAAAATTGAATGAACAAGGATATATAATTACCGATGAAGATTTACAAACAAATATTCAAGGAGTATATGCAGCAGGGGACGTAAGGCAAAAGAAGTATAGGCAAATAACAACTGCTGTATCAGATGGTACGATTGCCCTTTTAAATGCGGAAAAATATATATTACGAAAAAGAAAATAGCATTAAAGATGAGAATATAAATCAGATATTAATTTATATAAGCCAAAATAAAAGAGGCGGATATACGCCTCTTAATTATTTACCTAAAGCCCTTAGAATAGCAGGCTTATCAAAGCCTATAATAATATTATCATTAATATCTAATACTGGGACACCCATCTGATTAGACTTTTTTATCATTTCTTCTCTAGCTTCCATATCATCTTGAACATTTAATTCTTGAAATTCAATGTTCTCTGATTTAAGAAAAGTTTTTGCTTTAACGCACCAAGGACAAGTATTGGTAGTATATACTTTCACCATAAATGAATACGCCTCCTTAATAATAGTTATTATATTGTAATTAATATTATAATATAGATTTTATAATCATTCAATATAGTTAGAAAATAATGATGTTTATTATCAATTAAATTATAACTTGGTTATATATTGTTGTCTCATTATTAGAATAATCATTATAGAGTAATTTAGTTAATACATAACTGATGAATTATATATTATATTTATTTTCTAGTGTTGATATTAATATTATAATTTCTATATTATTATATATTTGTTCTTTACTAATCTATTTTATAATAGCTTTTGCAATAATTTATTAAATATTCTAAGAACAAAAAATAAAATAGTTATAAAGCACTATATATAATAATTGATTGAAGGCTAAGCACTAGCTATATTTAATTCAAAATATATGAGTAAGAAAGTAATATGCTATAATGTAATTAATATTATTATTAAAAAAGTAAGATGTAATAAAGATCTAGAAACGAAGGGAGAGGTTTATGAAGAAAAAAACATTATATAGATGTAATAGTTGCGGTTTTGAAAGTATAAAGTGGCTTGGTAAATGCCCAACATGCAATAATTGGAATACATTAGAGGAAATTACTATTGAAGCAAAAAATTTAGAGACTAGATCCAGACAAGTAGCAAAAAAAACGTTAAAAAAACTTTTGGATATAGTTTCCAACAAAAGCGATAGAATAGTAACAGGGATAAATGAATTTGATAGGGTTATGGGTGGAGGAATCGTAAAGGATTCAATTTCAATTATAACAGCAAGACCGGGAGCGGGAAAATCAACACTTCTTCTTGAAATTTCCGATGCTGTCGCCCAAAAAGGATATAAAGTAATTTATGCGTCAGGGGAAGAAAGTGATAGTCAGATAAAAAACAGAGCAGACAGAATTCTTAATAAAATCCACGAAGATATATGGGTACTACAAGAAACAAGTCTTGATAATGTTTTAGATGCAGTTGAAGAAATAGATCCGGATATTATAATAATAGATAGTATACAAACATTTACTATGGAATCATCTTTGCCAGCGAGAGCAGGGTCACCTACACAAACTATGGAATGTGCTAATGCATTGCTCCAAATGGCTAAAAACGATAGAAGGCCAAGAGCGGTTATAATAGTTGGGCAGATGACTAAAAGTGATGAACTTGCAGGGCTAAGAGCCTTAGAACATTTAGTTGATACGGTGCTTATAATAGAAGATGATAGTGATGAAGAGTTAAGAGTACTTGTAAGTTCTAAAAATAGATTTGGTGGTATTGAAAATGGCTTCTTTCAAATGGGGGAGAGAGGGATTATTTCAATAGATAACCCCTCAGAATTCTTCATGACAAAGCGTGAAGAAGGAGAAATTGTATCAGGAAGTGCATTAACAGTAATTAAAGAAGGAACAAGAGCAATAATAACTGAAATAGAAAGTTTAGTGTCGAAGAGTTTTACTCCGTATCCTACAAGAATAGGGGAAACATTAGGAAAGGATAAATTAAACACTTTGATATCTATACTTGAACAACGTGGAGGAATTAATTTATACGATAAGAATGTAATTATTAAAACTACAGGTGGTATAAAAATAAGAGAACAGGGCATTAATTTAGCTGTAATAATGAGTATAGTATCCTCAGTAAAGCAGCAGGGGATAGAATCAAATATAGCGTTTATAGCAGATGTAGGACTGACTGGGGAACTTAAAAAAGTACCATCATTAGAAAGTAGGATTAGGGAACTTGAGAGAATGGGATTTAAAAAGGTTTATGTTCCAAAGGATTCTATAGGAAAAAGCAGTAACTTAAAGAAAATAGATATAATTGAATTAAAGACCTTGATGGATGTAATAAATAATATTTATAGAAGCTAGAACATTATAGAAATTCCATATTAAATATGAAGAGGATAGAGCTATTTCTTACAAATAAATATATTATAACTTAAATTTAACAAATGTTGTTGAGGGATTATATTTATTATAGTATTATAGTTTCTAGAGCCTAGGTTAAATTTACTCGGAAAATAATATCAGTCAAAATGTTTAATATTTGATTTTAAATAAATCTAGAAAAGTATTAAAATGATTTTTAAAGAAAATGGGTGAGTGTATGAGAATAGAAAAGGGAATAGGAATAAAGAATGTCTTAAAGATAATGTGCCCAGGCACTCAACTAAGGGAAGGTCTTGAAAATATATTAAGAGCTAAAACAGGTGGATTATTAGTGATTGGTGACGATGAAGAAGTTATGAAACTCGTTGATGGCGGTTTTTATATTAATTCAGAGTATACACCATCATATGCATACGAATTAGCTAAAATGGATGGAGCTATAGTCATAACTGGAGACTTAAAGAAAATCGTTTGTGCTAATGCGCAATTAATACCTGATTCATCTATTCCAACATATGAAACAGGAACTAGGCATAGAACGGCGCATAGAGTAGCTAAGCAAACGAATAACATAGTAATTGCAATTTCTCAAAGAAGAAATATAATAACTATGTACAAGGGTGATATAAAGTATGTATTAAGAGAAAGTAGTGTAATTCTTGGAAAGGCAAATCAAGCGCTTCAAACACTAGAAAAATATGTTGCAGTACTTGAACGTGTTATTAATAACTTGAATTTATTGGAGTTTCAAGACTTAACAACACTATTCGATGTAGTTACAGCAATTCAAAGAACTGAAATGGTAATGAGAATAGTGGAAGAGATTAATATGTATATACTAGAGTTGGGGAATGAAGGACGATTAATATCAATGCAATTAAATGAATTAGTTAAGCATATAGAAAGAGATGGAATATTGCTAATTAGGGATTACTGTAAAGATGGACTTCAATATAACGAGGTATATGAGCACATTCAAAAATTAAATTCTTCAGAATTATTAGAATTAGACGCAGTTGCAAGAACATTAGGTCGTGGAGGAATTCCACTTATGGATACATTAATATCTCCAAAGGGATATAGAATGTTGAGTAAGGTGCCAAGAATACCATCTAATGTTATTGATAATCTTATAAAAGAATTTGAAGAATTAAGTAATATAATTGATGCTGATATAAATGACTTAGATAATGTTGAAGGAATAGGAGAAGCGAGAGCTACTGCCATTAAAGATGGATTGAAACGTATAAAAGAGCAAGTTTCATTAAAAAAGGAAATATGATAATTAAATTTGTGTTAAATTAAATAGGATTTAGTTTTTACAAAGAAAATACTATTTATTTAGATTTATTGATCTAAGATTTAATTTGATTCTTCAAAGTAGAATGAAATTATTAGTAAACTTAATAATTTATTCATTTTAGAGGTACTTATTGTATGATATAATTAATATGACTTAGAGAAATGTTGAAAAAATGATTAAAATACTATCTAATTGTAAATAATTAGAAGGAGGTGAAGTATGTGTTAAAAAGACTATTAAGGGGAATTTTTTCTGTAATTGGATTGATACTAGGATATTTCATATCTGAAATATTACTTACAATCCCTCAGGTTGATAATTTAACTTACATTTCAACCACTATTACTAGAGTTTTATTTATTATTATTATATCTTTTATCTTTGGACTTATATTTTATATTATTTCTCCTATTATATACAAAGGAATTTCTAATTTGATTGAGTATATTGAAAAGAGTATGCAAAAAATGAGCATAACTGAAATCATTTATGGAACTTTTGGAGCTGTAATTGCTTTAATTCTTATGACGTTTATTGCAAAACCAATAAATGATATAAATATAATTGGGCCAATATTATTAATTTTATTAAATGTGTTAGCTGCTATAATAGGCGCAGAAATAATGATTAAAAAAAAGGAAGATATAACAGCTCTTCTTGTTAATATGAAAAAGCCTGTAATTAAAGAGAAAAAAGTTAAAGAGGTAATAAAAGAATCTATAAAAGGAATTCCAAAAGTATTAGATACATCAGTTATAATTGATGGAAGAATATTTGATATTTGTGAGACTGGGTTTGTTGAAGGACCACTGGTTATACCTAACTTTGTATTGGATGAATTAAGGCATATATCCGATTCTTCCGATTCACTAAAAAGAAATAGGGGAAGAAGAGGTCTAGATATATTAAATAAGATACAAAAAGAGCTAGCTATAGAAACTCAAATTGTAGAAGATGATTTTCCTAAAATTGCAGAAGTTGATGCAAAGTTGCTTAAACTTGCACAAAAGATGGAAGGAAAGGTTATAACTAATGATTATAATCTAAATAAAGTGGCTGAGTTTCAAGGAGTACCGGTATTAAATATAAATGAATTATCAAATGCAATAAAACCAGTAGTATTACCTGGTGAAGAAATGACAATTGATATAGTAAAGGATGGAAAAGAATCAAGTCAAGGTGTTGCATATTTAGAAGATGGAACTATGATTGTCGTTGAAGGTGGAAGAAAATATATAGGACAAACAACAAGTGTTATAGTTACATCAGTTCTTCAAACAGCAGCTGGACGAATGATTTTTGCAAAACCAAAAGATAATTAAAAGTTAAGGAGAGTTTTCTGTATGGTTAGTGCGATAGTATTAGCTGGAGGCAGAGGTAAGAGAATGGGCAATATTCAAAGCAAGCAATATATTGATTTGAATGGTGCGCCCATTCTTTATTACACGTTAAAGCAGTTTATAGAAAATGATTTGATAGATAAGATCATTTTAGTAGTGCCTGAAGATGAAAAAGATTATTGTAAAAGAGAAGTATTAAATAAATATGGATTAAAAATAGATGATTTAGTATCTGGTGGGAATGAAAGACAAGAATCAGTATATAATGCTTTGGAGAAATTAGAAAAATCCGATATAGTATTAATTCATGATGGAGCTAGGCCATTTGTATCTCAGAAAATAATAAATGATGCGGTTGAATATGCTAAGCTTTATAAAGCTGCAGCGCCTGGAGTTATGCCTAAAGATACTATAAAAATTAAAGATAGTAATAATCTTTCAGTAGATACTTTAGTTAGAAGTGAACTTGTTGCGATTCAAACGCCCCAAGCTTTTGATTTTAACCTAATATATGAATGCCATAAAGAAATAAAGAAAAGATGTATATCAGTTACTGATGATACTAGTGTAGTAGAACTTTTGGGACATAAAGTTTATATTTATGAGGGGGATTATAAAAACATAAAAATAACTACACCGGAAGATTTAATACTTGCAGAGTATTTTGTGAAAAATATAGTATAGTAATAATGTATTGACAGGCTAAATTCAGGAAGTTATAATATATTAAAATAAAATTTAATTAAGATTGTAAAACGTTGATGAAGAATAGTAGAAGTCGATAATATAAGAGAAAAAGTCCGTGGGCTGAAAGACTTTTAAACAGGCTTTGAACCAGCTTTTGAGTATAGGGAAAAACTATCGGTCTAAAACCGTTATCATTGCTAGAGAACAAATTTAGGTGGTACCGCGATATAAAGTTCGCCCTAATATATATATTAGGCGGGCTTTTTTATTTATCCAATTATATATTTTTAAACTATTAATTATTTGTAAAATCAAATATTCAGATTTTATTACATCATATATAAAATATTATTTGCAATCTAACCAATATTATTTAGGAGGAACACCAAATGAAAATGTCTAATATGTTAATATCAACATTAAGAGAAGTACCAGCGGAAGCAGAGATTGATAGCCATAAGCTTATGTTAAGAGCTGGAATGATAAGGAAAATGGCTGCAGGAGTATATAATTATATGCCTCTTGGATTAAAAGTTTTAAAAAAGGTTGAGGATATAATTAGGGAAGAAATGAATGCCGCAGGTGCGCAGGAATTTCTAGCATCAGCTATTATTCCAGCAGAATTATGGCAAGAATCTGGTAGATGGGATGCATATGGAGCAGAAATGTTTAGATTAAAGGATAGAGGGGATAGAGATTTCTGTTTAGGGCCAACTCATGAAGAAGTATTTACAGATATAGCGAGAAATGAAATTAAGTCTTACAAGCAATTACCTCTTAATTTATATCAGATTCAAACAAAGTATAGAGATGAGCGTAGACCTAGGTTTGGAGTGATGAGATCTAGGGAATTTGTAATGAAGGATGCTTATAGCTTTGATAAAGATCAAGGTGGGCTAGATTTAGCTTATGATAAAATGCATGATGCATATGTAAAAATATTTAATAGATGTGGTTTAGATGCAAAATGTGTTGCTGCTGATTCTGGTGCTATTGGTGGTTCAAATTCAGCAGAGTTTATGGTTAAATCGGAAGTTGGAGAGGATGATGTGGTATTTTGCAGTGAATGTAACTATGCAGCAAATATCGAGAAAGCTTCATCACCAGCAGAGAAAGAGTTAAAACAAGAATTCAAGGAAATAAATAAAGTTGAGACACCTAATACAAAAACTATAGATGAATTGGTTAAGTTTTTCGGTACTAATGAAAAAAAATTCGCAAAGACTATCTTGTTTAATGCAGATGGCAAAATAGTAGCAGTTATGGTTAGGGGTGATAGAGAAATTAATGAGGTTAAGGTTAGCAATGCAATTGGTGAAGTAATTAATCTAGATCTTGCTAGTTCAGAAGATGTAAAAAAGGCAACGGGAGCAGAAATAGGATTTGCGGGACCAATAGGGATAAAAGTAGATATGCTATTAGTTGATGAAGAAGTTGCTAATATGTATAACTTTATTGTGGGTGCTAATGAAACAGGTTACCATATTAATAATGTGAATTATGGAAGAGACTTTGAAGGTGTAATAGGAGATTATAGAAACGTAACTGAAGGTGAAAAGTGCCCAGTTTGCGGTGGTAAGGTTACTATTGCAAGAGGAACAGAAGTAGGGCATATATTTAAACTTGGTACTAAATATTCGGAAGCCATGAATGCTAAGTTTATAGATGAAGATGGAAAAGAAAAGCCATTTATAATGGGATGCTATGGAATTGGAGTTACAAGAACAATGGCATCTATAATTGAGCAACATCATGATGAGAATGGTATAGTATGGCCATTGTCTGTTGCACCATACCATGTTTCTGTAATTCCTGTTAATGTAAAAGATGAGGAACAAGCTAGAATTGCAAATGAAATTTATGAAAAATTAACAAGTGCTGGAATAGAAGCTCTTTTAGATGATAGAAATGAAAGAGCAGGAGTGAAATTCAAAGATTCAGAATTAATGGGAATACCAATGAGAATAACAGTAGGTAAAAAGATTAATGATGGAGAAATTGAATTTAAACTTAGAGATGGAGAAATGGAAGTAATCAAAATAGAAGATGTTTATAATATAATAAAAGGTGAATTTGAGAAAAACAAAATAAAACTAAAATAATTTTAGGAGGTAAATTAATGAGGGTATTTAATACTTTAACAAGACAAAAAGAAGAGTTTATCCCTATTATTCCTGGCGAAGTTAAAATGTACGTCTGTGGGCCGACTGTATATAATTTTTTTCACATAGGTAATGGAAGAACATTTATTGTATTTGATACTATAAGGAGATATTTGGAGTATAGAGGATACAAGGTTAGATTTGTTCAAAACTTTACTGACATAGATGATAAAATGATTAATAAAGCTAATGATGAGGGAATTACAGTAAAAGAGCTTGGAGATAAATATATAAAAGAATACTACCAAGATGCCGATTCATTAAAGATAGAAAGAGCTACTGTAAATCCTAGAGCAACAGAATATATTAATGATATAATCAAATTTGTTGAAGAGTTGATTGAAGCAGGATTTGCTTATGAAGTTGATGGTGATGTTTACTATAGCACAAAAAAATTTGATAATTATGGAAGATTGGTAGGACAGAACTTAGATGATTTGCAGGTTGGTGCAAGAATATCTGTTGATGAAAGAAAGAAAGATCCTATGGATTTTGCAGTATGGAAAGCACAAAAGCCAGGTGAACCTGCTTGGGAAAGTCCTTGGGGGCCTGGAAGGCCTGGATGGCATATAGAGTGTTCGTGCATGGCAAAGAAATTGTTGGGAGATACAATAGATATTCATGCAGGTGGCATGGATTTAAGATTCCCGCATCATGAAAATGAAATAGCTCAAAGTGAAGCTCTAACAGGAAAAACATTTGCAAATTATTGGCTCCATGCAGCATTTGTTAATGTAGATAATAGGAAAATGTCAAAATCATTAAATAACTTCTTTACCGCAAGAGAAGTTCTTGAGGAATATAGTTCGGATGCAATAAGGTTCTTGATGTTGTCTGGACACTATAGAATACAAATAAATTTTACTAAAGAACTTTTAGATTCAGCAAAATCATCAATAGAAAGATTATATAATTGCATAAATAATCTTGAAAATTTGAAAGATGAAGTGACTAAAAAATTAATGGATGAAGCGGAAGAAAAATATCTAAAGTCTTTAGATAAATATAGAGAAAAATTTATTGAGAAGATGGATGATGATTTTAATACAGCAGATGCTATTTCAGTATTGTTTGATTTGACTAAAGATATTAACAATAATGTGAATATTAATTCATCCTCTGAATTATGTGAGAAAGCAGAATCAATGGTTAGAGAACTAGGAAATCCGCTAGGTATACTTCAAGATCGTATTGAGAAGGATTTGGAAACAGAAATTCAGGAGCTTATTGAAAAGAGACAGCAAGCTAGAAAAAATAAAGATTTTGCACTTGCGGATAAAATAAGAGATGATTTAAAAAGCAGAAATATAATTTTGGAAGATACACCACAGGGTGTTAGATGGAAAAAGATTGATTAATTAAAGAAAGGGTTGCATTTTTGCAACCCTTATTTAAAGGAGAATTATAATGTTAGATGACTTAAGAATTAGAAAATTTTCAAAAGATGAAGCAAGAATGCTGAATTCATTACAATTGGCATTAATAGGTGATGGTGTATTTGAAGTTTTTATTAGAAATTATATTTTGACTCAAAATACAGCGTTATCTGCAAATAAGATACATGTGAAGGCAATTGGATATGTAAAAGCAAAAAGTCAGGCGTGTATAATGCATGAAATTGAGAATCTCCTAAATGAGGAGGAAGAAGCGGTTTATAAAAGAGGAAGAAATGCGAAATCACCTACTGTCCCTAAAAATGCAGAGATAAGGGATTATAGAATGGCAACTGGGTTTGAAGCATTAATTGGTTATCTATACCTAGTGGGTGATAAGGAAAGATTAGAATTTATATTTAATAAAAGTATTGAAATTATTAATTAGTTTATAAAATTAAAAAAGGAGGATTTATAATGAATAGTAAGCCGAAAAAAAATATTTCAAATGGCAAGTTTATGGAAGGTAAAGATAAATCTGTAACTGAATCAAAAGGTAAAGCTAAAAGCTATAATGAGGCAAAAAATAAAACTAATAAAGATAATATGGTAGGAAATGATAAGTCGACGGGTGCTATTGAAGAGAGAGAAGATATAGTTATTGGAAGAAATGCCGTAATTGAAGCTCTAAGAGGAGAAAGAACTATCGAAACGCTATATATATCTAATAGTAAATTAGAAGGTTCAATAAAAACTATTGTTGGTTTAGCAAAAGAAAATAGAATATTAATAAAAGAAGTGGATAAAAGAAAACTTGATTCAATGTGTGGTGGAGAAGTACATCAAGGGGTAATAGCAAAAGTTACTCCATATAAATATTCAGAAGTATCCGATATATTGGATTTAGCAGAGAAAAGAGGGGAAGCTCCGTTCATAGTTATATTGGATGAAATTGAAGATCCGCATAATTTAGGATCAATAGTAAGAACTGCAGAACTATTTGGAGTTCATGGAATTATACTTCCGAAGAGAAGAAGTGCATCCGTAAGTACAACTGTTTATAAATCTTCGGTTGGAGCAATAGAACATGTAAAAATAGCTAAAGTAACAAATTTAAATTCGACAATCGAGGAACTAAAAGAAAAGGGGATTTGGATCTACGGGGCAGACATAAGAGCAGAAGAATATAGCTACCAAGTAGATTTTGGAGGACCTTGTGCAGTTATAATTGGAAATGAAGGGAGAGGTATTTCAAAGTTAACGGTGGAAAAGTGTGATAAGCTAATAAAAATACCAATGGTCGGAAAGATTAACTCTTTAAACGCATCTGTAGCTGGTGGTATAATTATGTATGAAGTTTTAAAAGGACGATTGAAATAGAAAGAGGTATATCGTGAAAACTATTTTTGTAGATGGATATAATGTTATAAATAGTTGGCCTAATTTAAAACAAAAAAAGGATTCTAGCTTTGAGGGTGCAAGACAAACTCTTATAGATACTTTACATAATTATGGGGTTTTTAATGCTTGTAGAATAATATTAGTATTTGATGCTCATAAAGTTACAGGGAGTATTGAAAAAAAAGAAGAGGTAAATAGAAATATATCGGTAGTATTTACAAAGGATGGAGAAACTGCGGATAGTTACATTGAGAAACAAGTTAATGCTCTAGGAAGGAAACATGAAATAGTTGTTGTGACATCTGATAGTCTAGAGCAGCAAACAATTTTTCAAAGAGGTGCAGTTAGAATGTCATCTTTAGAATTTTATAGTGAGGTTCTAAGGATAGAAAAGTCTATAAAAAATAAAACAGATAAGAACAGAATTTCACAAAAAAATATAATAAGCGATAATATAGATGATAGGATAGCCAAAATATTAGAAGAAATCAGAAGAAGTAAGTAAATTCAGTTGACTAACATAATTTTACTGGGGTATAATTGTCTAAACGAGTGGTTAGTTTAATGCAGAAGAGAGTTGAGAATAAGCAGTTGAAAGGTTTTTTAGATTTCAAAGATAAATCAGACGAAGAAATTGTTGCGAAAGCTAAGAGTGGTAATAGTAGGGCGCAAGAATATTTAATTTCAAAATATGAGAACTTTGTGAAGTCGAAGGCTAAATCATATTTTTTAATTGGAGCCGACAAGGAAGACATTTATCAAGAAGGGATGATAGGTTTATATAAGGCTATCAGAGATTTTAATGCAGAAAAATCAACATCATTTAAAGCCTTTGCAGAAATATGTGTAATCAGACAAATAATAACTGCAATAAAAACAGCTACTAGGCAGAAACATATTCCGTTAAATACTTATGTCTCTTTAAATAAGCCAATATATGAAGAGGAATCAGAGAGAACTCTCCTTGATGTTTTGGCAGGATTGAAAATTTCAGATCCTGAAGAGCTAATGATTAGTAAGGAACAAATGGATTATATCGAGAAAAAGATTTCGAAAGTGTTATCAGATTTGGAATTAGAAGTTCTTACTTCATACCTAGATGGAAAATCTTATCAGGAGATTGCAAGTGATTTAGAACGACATTCGAAGTCGATAGATAATGCATTACAAAGAGTAAAGAGAAAATTAGAAAAATGCTTAGATTTAAAGTGATAATTTATATTGACAAATAAAAAGAATAATAGTAAACTTTATAATTGGTATATCAAAGAAGATAGCAATTTTGAACGCTCACATAGCTCAGTCGGCAGAGCGTCACCTTGGTAAGGTGGAGGTCGTCGGTTCGATTCCGATTGTGAGCTCCAAATAATAAAAAATAAAAAAACACTAGGCCAAGTTTATTAGAAGATAATAAGGGAGGAAAATTATAATGGCAAAAGCAAAGTATGAAAGAAGTAAGCCACACGTTAATATTGGAACAATAGGTCACGTAGACCATGGTAAGACAACATTAACAGCAGCAATCACAACAGTATTAGCAAATAAAGGATTTGCAGAAGCATTTAACTATGCAGATATTGATAAGGCTCCAGAAGAAAAAGAAAGAGGAATCACAATCAATACAGCACACGTTGAGTACCAAACAGAAAACAGACATTATGCGCACGTTGACTGTCCAGGGCATGCTGACTATGTTAAGAACATGATTACAGGAGCAGCACAAATGGATGGAGCTA
>NZ_JAKGTE010000054.1:0-26939 GCF_022324665.1 Clostridium sp. YIM B02500
AATTAACTAGTACTAGTTTGTGTAAAAATAGCTATGCTATGCATAAGTGTATTTCTAAGTTTGGATATCTATACAAAGATAACCCAACTATAATCTATACTTATGCGTATAGCTCACCGAAATTAATAATATACTTATGTTCTAGTTGTAAGATACTCATGGTTTAAGCATAGTTTATGATTGTGTTATCTATATACAATACCTATTATTATACTTTTTAACACTAAAACAAAGCTAAGTATATATAATAATTAGATTATAAAGCAAAAGCAATATCTACATTATCATAATATATAAATTAAAAGTGCGTCTTAAAATAAAACGCACTTTTAATATTATACTTATATTGGATTAATCACAGTAGATTCATAAGCCTAACTATATTTTCAGCAGTCTTTTCAATATTCTCCTGACCTTTTACCAAAGCTTCTTCTAACGGAGTTGCCCCCTTAGTTATTCCAAATATTGAATCTATTCCACTTTCATATAGAACTTCTATATCTTCACCAACTCTTCCCGCTAATGCAATTACCGGCTTATTATGTTTTTTAGCAATTGTAGCAACACCTAAAGGTGTTTTACCGTATTGAGTTTGAAAATCTATGCTTCCTTCTCCAGTCCATACCATGTCTGCTTCTTTCACTTTTTCTTCTAATGAAGCATATTCTATCACCATTTCAATACCTTTTTTTAGAGTTCCATTTAGAAATGCCATAAGTCCAGCTCCAAGTCCTCCAGCTGCTCCGGCTCCTGGTTCATTTAAAACATCTTTTCCCAATTCTTTTTTTATTACGTCTGCGTAATGTTTTAAATTATTATCTAATATTTCTATCATTTCCTGTGTTGCTCCCTTTTGTGGTCCAAATACATTTGAAGCTCCTTTTTCACCACAAAGAGGATTATTAACATCACAGGCTACCTCAATTACAACGTCTTTTAATCTTGGGTCAAAATTCTTTAAATCTAAACTATTTAGTTTTCCTAATTCTCCACCACCAAGAGCTAATTCATTGCCTTTATCATCTAATAGTTTTCCTCCAAGTGCCTGTATAACTCCTGCTCCCCCATCATTAGTAGCACTTCCACCAATACCTATTAACAGTTTTTTTACACCTCTATCTAAACATGCCTTTATAAGTTGTCCAGTACCATAAGTTGTAGTTAGTAAAGGATTCCTCTGATCTGGTGGTACTAAATGTATTCCACTTGCACTAGCCATTTCCAATATTCCTATTTCTTTATCTCCCAAAATACCATACTGCGCTTCTACTTCATTACCAAGGGGCCCAATTACCTTTAATGAATATATTTCTCCATTAGTAGCATCTACTAATGACTGCATAGTTCCTTCTCCACCATCAGCCATAGGCACATGTAAGCATTTTATACTACCGTTTGCTTTTTTTATTCCTCTTTCCATTGCCCCGCAAGCTTCTTTTGCTGTCATGCTCTCTTTAAAAGAATCAGGTGCTAATACAATAACTAAATCTTTTTTCATTTTCAACGCTCCTAACTAAATTTTTATATTTTGTGAGATTATTAAATTGAATAAATTTTACTTATACTTATCTTATTATTTTATAAAACCGTATATTATTATTGATACGATGACCATAGATCCTCCAACTATAGATTCATATGGCATTAATTTCATACGTTCCTTTATATTCATTTTTACTGCATCTGCTGATGCGTGGAAGAAGTTACCATGAGGTAGATGATCGATAACTACAGCTCCTGTGTTGATCATAATTGCTGCACTTAAAGGTGCGACACCAACAGCTAGTATTGCTTTCGCAAACGTTCCTGTTGCTACAATTGCACCTGTAGATGTTGAAGCCGTAGCTGCTGCCATCAATATACCTGATATAGGTGCTAAAAATACTCCTGAAATACCTGTTTGTTGAATGCAATATACTACTGCATCACTTAAATTTGATTTAGAAATAATCCCAGCTATTGCTCCAGCACCAATTAATATCATTACAGTTGGTGTCATTCTATTTAATCCTGATGTTGTATACTCAAGTATCTTACTACGTTGTCCCATTGCAAACAATCCAACTAATCCTGCTATAGGCAATATATACATTGCATCTATTTGAATAGCTGCTAAGAATTTTAAATGCAACATATTCGCTATAGGATTAAGTGCTAATAATATTACAGCAACTATTGGTGCTACCATAGCCTTCCCAAAGCTTGGCTTTACCTTATTATCTACTCTAACTGGTATTTCTGACTCTTTAATCATTTCTCCTTTTTTACTAATTAATGTCGCAACAAAATATGTAACTATAAGCCCAATTATAGCTGGTATAAATGCTCCTATCATAACTTGTGCTAATTCAACATTAAATCCTTTAGCTACCGCAATTGTATTGGGATTTGGAGAAATTATATTTCCAGCCTTACCTCCTCCTATCATAGCTAAAAGTATAGATGACTTAGTGATTCCAACTTTTTTAGCGACTGGAAGTGCTATAGGTGCAACTATAATAACTGTAACCGGTATGAAAACTCCAACCGCTGTGATTATCATACTTGATAGTGCAATTGCTAAAAGAACCTTTTTCTCTCCAAGTTTTTCTACTATAGTTTCAGCAATTTTCTCTGCCGCTCCAGATTCAATTAGAACACCTGCAAGCACTCCTGCTGCTATTACACGAACAACTGCTCCCATTACGCTATTCGTACCTTCAATGATAGCCTGTGCTGTATTAGCTAAACTGGCTCCACCAATAAGTCCGCCTATAACAGCTCCTCCAAAAAGCGCATATACAGGATTCACTTTCCTTAAAATTAGTATTATAGCGATTACTAATCCAATAATCGCTCCACTCCAATGAATAACTGCCATTATATTTCCTCCTCAAATTTAATAATTATACAAATTTATATTTTATTATACCGTGTAAGCGAGTTAACGTTTACTAACATATACATAATAATATATTTATTAAGCTCTTGATATTGTTTACTTGACATTTTTTTTTGTGTATTTGAACAATAAACTCTTAATTTAAATCTTATATTCTACTTTATTAGTTGAATTCTGATACTAAACACAGCTTTTAAAGATCTATGCCTTTTTAAGCAAAACTGCCACTGTATCTAGTCTTTATTCATAAATTTAATATTATTAAACTCTGAGAGTCTGCCTTTTAATAATATAATCTTAACTATTCTACCTGTTTTACTTATTTAATTTATTTAATATATTGTGCATTATAACAATAATTCAAAAATTAAAAGCTGCCGACATTTTGCCAGCAGCCTTAGAATAGAATAACCAAATTCAAATTAATTTCGTTATCTCCAAATTTAAGTTATCTTAAATTTCTATTTAAACATATCTTTAAATAATCTACTTTCCTTCACATCTTGAGTTACTTTAGCCAAGTTGCTAGTATCTCCAATTAAAATAGCTCCACATAAACGATTGTTTGCAAAATAATATTTTGTATATGTCTTCTTAACTGGATCTTTAAATTCAACTGTTTTATATTGAATTTCTGGGTTCTTACCGTTGTCACCAATTGCATACAGTGAAGTATTAGCTCCATTAAATGTTAATGCTGCATCTACTGTTTCATAAGTTAATGAATCTCCTGCTGCATTAGCACCTGCTACTTTTCCCATTTCTAGAGCTTGTGGCCATATTCCATAGTTTACTCCATTATATTCTGCACAATCTCCACATGCATAAATATCAGAAACATTAGTCTCCATTTTTTCATTTACTATTATTGCTCTATTAACATCAATTCCTGATTTCTGAGCTATTTTAGAATTAGGTACAATACCACAAGATATAACAACTAAATCAGCTGCAATAACTTCTCCTCCATTAATTCTAACTCCGGTAACTGAATCTTCGCCCTCTATTTCATCAATTTTCACGCCTAATCTCACATCAATTCCTTTATCTTTAATTATTTCTTCAAGGAATCTTCCGCCTTCATAATCTAATTGACGTCCCATTAATTTATCAGCAAGCTCTAATACTGTAATTTTACATTTTGCTTTTGTTAATTCCCATGCAGCTTCAAGACCGAGAACTCCTCCACCTATTACAACTGCATTCCTTACATTTGGCAATAATTCTGTAATTTTATCTGTATCAGAAATTCTACGAATTGCTATAACTTCTTTCTTATCTTTCCCTGAAATTGGTGGAACAAAGCATTCAGCTCCTAAAGCATATATACATTTATCATACTTTAATTTAATTCCATCTTTAAACACAGCCTCTTTATCTTTAGCATTTATTTCAATTAACTCTCTGTCAAGAACATTTGTAATATTATTTTCTTTATACCAAGCTTCATCATGAACTGCAATTTGTTTCGAATTAAATTTAGCTATCATTGACTTTGTAAGCATTGGACGATTATAACCTAGCACATTTTCATTAGAAACTAATACTATAGAGCAAGTTTCATTTCTTTCTCTTATAGACGTTGCAGCGCTTATACCTGCCGCTCCATTTCCAAGAATTAGATAAATTTCATTTGTATTATTTTTATAATTGCTATCATCTATTTCAACTGGTACGAAATTTTCTTTTCCTACACCACAAACTGGACATATTTCAAGACTTGAATCAAATATTTCTCCACACACTAAACATTTTACTAATGTTCTTTTAGCCGATTTTTTCTTTGGATTCTCTTTATTTTGAAGTATACATCCAAAATTATATCCATAATCATAAGCCTCACTTAATTCACTATCACTAGGCTTAAATTTAATTCTAAATCCATCATCCACAACCTTCATCCTAAGTTGTTTTAATCTTTCTATAATGTGTGGAACTCCTTCACCACTCCATCCATAACTTCCAAAGGCACTAGCAAGTTTTCCTCCGTGTGTTCTAGCAAACATCTTTATAGTTAAATCCCAAATTGGCTCTAAAGCCTCACCAACTATAGTAGGTGTTCCAAATAAAATTCCATCAGCGAATCCTAATTCTTCAATTACTTTTTCCTTATCATCTTCTACTAAATCGTACGATCTTACATCTATATCTCCGCTATCTTTAATACCTTCTGATATTTTACCAGCTAACTCTTTAGTATATCCATACGCACTAACATAAGGTATAATTACTGTTTTTCTTGGATTTGGATTAACTACAGTACACCATTCTTTATAAAGTTCCATGATTTCATCAATCCTACAATCTATAACTGGACCATGCCCAGTACATATCATATCAATATCTAGATCTTTAATTCTATCTAATGCCTTAACCATGTATGGCGTCTTAAAAGGCCCAATGATACAATCAAAATAATATTTAGTAGCTCTTAAGTAACCCTCATTATCTTTAACCTTACTCAATAATATTTCATCAAAACTATAGTGAGATCCAAACGAATCACAAGTTATAAGGGTTTTATCCTCTTCAATATATGTATACATTGTATCTGGCCAATGTAAATTAGGTAAGAACATGAAACGTAATGTTTTATCTCCCAGTTCTAAAGTATCATTTTCTTTTACTGTTATGCTATAAAAATCACGATTTACAATATTCTTTAGAAATCCTATAGCAACTTGTGTACCAACTATTTTAATATTAGGATTGATTTCAATAAGCTTTTCTATACTCCCAGCATGATCAGGTTCTGTATGGTTTACTACAATATAATCAATATCATTAATATCAACTAATTTATTTAATGCACTTAAATACCCATCCCAAAATTTAGCTTTGGCAGTTTCAAATAATACAGTCTTTTCCCCTGTTTTAAGTAAGTAGGAATTATAAGATGTTCCAAACTCTGTCTCCATAACTATATCAAATACTTTTAAACCAGGATCTAAAACTCCTGTCCAATAAAAATTCTTTTTTAATTCTAATATTTCCATATAAAATTCCTCCCTATAACTTTCATCTATATGAAAATATTATACCTTTTTTTATAGTAAAACTGTATCAAATACTAGAAAATTATTATAATTCACAATTAATAAATCTATTTTATAGGAAATAATACGAGTTTAAAAGGTATGATTCATTATATTTTACAGCCATCTTAAACAATTTATTTTTTATTAATTTTATTGAAACTTTTCCATTTTTATAATCTTCAATACTTTTTAAAAAGCCCATTTTCTCTTTATCATCTGCTAAATTCTTAAAATATCCCCATACATGTAATGCAGTATTTATTGAATTTCCAATTGTTATTTCCTCTTCCATGGCATCTTCAATATAATTATAAAACTTAACCGCTGGATACTGAGTTTTATCTTTAAGTAGCTTCCTTATTTCTAAGTAATTTGAAGGAGAATTCTCTAAAACCTTGTATTTATATCTTCCCCATTCTTCCTCAAGTTTTTTTATTTTAGTATTTTCAGCTATAGAATTTATACACTTTACAGCTGAAAAATTTTTATCCTTAACTTCAAGCATTATATCTATATCTTTCCCTTTTACACTTTCATAGAACTCTATAAACTTATTAATTTTTATTGTATTTGAATGAGAGCCTGCCTTTTTTAATGGGTCTTGCTGAGAATAATGTATTTTCTGCCTTCCATCTTTCTCTTTCCATGTTTTATTGCACTCACTTATCCAATATGAATCGCTTTTTTCTCTATCATAACAATTTATCTCATTATGAAGATTATCAAAAACAACTGGAATATTTAGTCCATTTCCTATTTTAAGAACATCATTTATATTGTACGATTTATCATCATTTTCAATAACAAGTCTTTCTTTCACCTGATCATTCAAACGTTTATAATTATCTGCGAATCTTTTTATCGCCTGCTCTTTATCATTATAAACTCCACCAATATGCAATATAATTTTATGATTTTCTCCAACTCCAAAGTTATCCAAAACTTTAACATGATAATTTAAATCTTCAATTGCTCTCTTTACAACATCATCACTAGGAGAATTAAGCACTGTATATTGCCCTGGATGCATCGATACCCTTATATCATTATCCATAATCTTTCTACCTATTTCCCCAAATTCTTGGGAAAATATATTCCACCATGATAATTGGTTCAAATGACTGGATCCGAATGGTATTAAGTCTGAACTAATCCTAAAAAGCTTTATATTATTCTTTATATTATATTCAATTATATTTTTAAGAGATTTCAAATTATACGATATTATTTCCAATAGCTTTTCTTCAGTTAAACTCTTCGAAGTACAGCTTTTTAAATTAGTATCTGGAACTCCTATTGTTAAACACGCATATCCTATACTCATTCTTTAATCTCCTTTTCTAAGAATCATAATTACTCATACCTTTGCCTTAGTACTCTTTTCTAAACAAAGTCAAAACCCATTCTTTAACTTGTCATTTTTAAAATATGATAACTAAAATTAGGACTTATTACAATAAGTCCTAATAAAATAACAATTACATATTAATTTTTATTTAGATTTTCTTTATTTAAAAGCAGGAATCCAAAATTATAACCATAATCATAAGCATCACTTAACTCACTCTCACTTGGTTTGAATTTAACACGGAATCCTTCATCAACAACCTTCATTCTAAGTTGCTTTAGTCTTTCTATAATATGAGGAACAGCTTCCCCACTCCATCCATAACTTCCAAAAGCACTTGCTAGTTTATTACCATGAGTTCTTGCAAAGATTGAAGTAGTTAAATCCCATATTGGCTTTAGAGCCTCACCAACTATTGTTGGTGAACCAAATAAAATACCATCTGCAAATTCTAGTTCTTCAAGAACTTTGTCTTTATCTGCCTCTACCATATCATAAACTCTAACATCTATATCTCCACTAGCCTTAATTCCTTCTGCAATCTTTTCTGCTAATTCTTTTGTATACCCATACGCACTTACATATGGTATGATTACTGTCTTTCTAGGATTTGGATTTGAAACATTAGACCACTTCTTATAATATTCCATAATTTCATCTATTCTACAGTCAAGAACTGGACCATGTCCTGTACAAATCATATCAATTTCTAAATCTTTAATCCTATCTAATGCTTTAATCATGAACGGATTCTTAAAAGGTCCAATAATACAATCGAAATAATATTTAAGAGCTCTTAAATATCCCTCATTATCTGTAACCTTACTTAGTAGAATTCCTTCAAAACTATAATGAGAACCAAATGAATCACAAGTAACTAAAGTCTTATCTTCTTCAATATAAGTATACATTGTATCAGGCCAATGTAAATTTGGTACTGACATAAAACGTAAAGTTTTGTCACCCAAGCTTAAAGTCTCATTTTCTTTAACTATTATTCCATTAAATTCTCTGTTAACAATATTCTTCAAGAATCCTATAGCAACTTGGCTTCCAATAATCTTAATATTAGGATTCATTTCAATAAGTTTTTCTATACTTCCTGCATGATCTGGCTCAGTATGGTTTACTACAATATAGTCAATATCCTTAATATCAACTAGCTTATTTAACGCCTTTAAATATCCATCTAAAAACTTAGCCTTTGCAGTTTCAAATAATACTGTTTTTTCACTTGTTTTAAGTAAATAAGAATTATAAGAAGTTCCAAACTCTGTTTCCATGATAATATCAAATACCCTTAAATTGGCATCTAATACTCCTGTCCAGTATAAATTTTTTTTCAATTCTAATATTTCCATGTAAAAATCCCTCCCTAGATATATTTCGTCCAAATCAGAACATTATACACCTTTTTTGTATAACAAACAATTAATAATACCTTTAACATCGTTATACTAATGTATTTCGCCATATATATTATACACAAATTCTTATATATTTTCATAAAAACATATAATATATTGCTTTTTCGTTAATTGACTATATATTTGCAAATTCTAAGTATAATCTCGTACTTTTTTACTTATTCCTCTACAAATGTTGTTTATATATATCTGAAAATTCAATATTTATTTTTTCTACACAAGTATTAATTATATTAACTCTTTCTTTACTTTTATTTAATACCTTTACTGGAAGTTTAATCGTAAATTTAGTTCCTACCCCATATTTACTTTCCACTGATATCGTGCCATCATGCATCTCTACTAAGGACTTTACGAGAGATAATCCAATTCCGCTTCCTTCATAATTTCTTGTAAAAGATTTATCTACTTGTCTAAATCTATCAAAAATAATTTCAACTTTTTCTTCTGGAATTCCTATACCTGTATCTTCTACAGACAAGGTTATATATTCTTCTCCATCAAATATATTTACAAATATGCTTCCATCATCATCTGTGAACTTTATGCAATTAGACAGTAGGTTTAACATAATCCTTTCAATTTTATCAGGATCACAAGCAATAATTTTTTCTTCAACATCGGTATCAAATATAAGGTTTATATTGTTATTGCTTATATAACCAGCTACTGACAGAGTGATTTCTTCTACGACACTGACAATGTTACAATTAATCATATCAATCTCAAAATGTCCTGCATCTAATTTAGTTGAATCAATTAAATTATTTATTAAACGAAGTAATCTAAAACAATTTTGTCTTTCAATGTCTATATTATTAATTATCTTTCCTTTGTCGATCGGTTTTTCTTTATCTAAAAGATCTCTTCTTAGAATTTGTATTACACCTAGTATTATATTAAGTGGTGTTCTCAATTCGTGAGAAATATTAGCAAAAAATTCAGTTCTTAATTTTTCTAATTCCAAAGCCTCTTCTTTTGATTTTAATTCAGTATTTTTTCTTTCAGTTATGTCTCTTACAGTTGCAATAATGGCCTTCTGCTCATTAAATATTATTGCACGACTATTACTCTCAACCCAAAACTCTTTATGATTTTTATCTATTGAAATAGCTTCAAGGGTTACTGGAGTATTAATCTTATTTTTCTTTCTATCATTAATCAATTTAAGTATATCATCGTATATGTACGGTGAATTTTTTGAAATAATATCTTTTATACTCATACCAATTAGTTCATCATGTAGATATCCATATAGCCTATTAGCAGTATCATTAACGTTAACTATAATCCCATTAAAATCATGAATTAATATTGCATCACTTACCGAATTGAAAATAGTGCTTAAGTAAACTTCACTTTTCTTTAATTTCTTATTTGTTTGCTTTAACTCATCTATAAGCTTAATATTTTTCATTTTCAATTCATATGTCTCCAAAGCCCTTTTTACGGAAATTAACAACTCATCTGCCTCCAATGGCTTTAAAAGAAATTTATAAATATGCCCTTCATTAATTGAATCAATAATATCTTTCACATCCATGAATCCAGTTAAAATAATACGAATTGCATTTGGGACAATAGATATTGTTTGCTTTAATAATTCAACCCCTGTCATTCCTGGCATGCGCTGATCTGAGATAATCAAATTGATTTTTTTAGAACATGATTCATCTTTAAGTATATTTAATGCTTCAAACCCATTTTCTGCTTTGATTACATCATACTCTTCTTCTAAGAGTCTTGTTAAAGCCTCAAGATTTGCTAGTTCATCATCAATTAATAGTATTGTATATTTTTTATCTTTACTATCTATTTTATTAAGTTCTCTAAGCTTGTCCTTATTTATAACAAATTTCATTTATCTTCTCCTTACTGAAATTAAAATATAATTTTAGATTATGGTGCCTTATTGATTTTATTATTAATATCTTTTAGTAAGGAATATGAATAGTTATAGTTGATCCTTCCCCCACCTTAGATTCCACATCAATACTTCCATTGTGTTTTTCAATAATACCATATGATATAGACATACCTAACCCTGTTCCTTGTCCCATTGGTTTAGTTGTAAAAAATGGTTCAAATATTCTTGATATTGTATCTTTAGTCATACCACACCCATTATCACAAAATTCGATTATAATTTCTTTGTTATTGTCAAAAACGCTTATACCTATTAATCCATTATTCTCACATACTAAGTCATTTTGTTTTTCAACTATAGCATGACACGCATTTACAATTATATTTAAAAATACCTGATTTAATTGTGAAGGATAGCACTCTATCTTCCTATGAGTTTGAAATTTCTTTATAAATTTAATTTGTTTAGTATATTTGGTTTTAACCAACCTTATTGTTGTTTCCAAAGCTTCTGAAACATCTATCTCTTTTTTAACTGCCTCATCAAGCCTAGAGAATAATCTCAAATCGTTAACTATGGTTGTTACTTGATTAGACCCATCTAGAATATTAATTATTGATTTAGAAAATTTGTTAAAATATTGTTCGAAGAAATTTAACACATCATCATCCGCATTATCCAATAATTCAATAAGTTCTTTTTTAAAATTGCATAAATCCATATCCAGAACTTTTGAACTTAAATATATATAATTAATAGGATTATTAATTTCATGTGCTACCCCTGCTACTAAAGTACCAAGACTAGCCATCTTTTCTGATTGAATCAATTTCGACTGAGCTGACTTGAGCTTATTATGTTGTTCTTCTAACTCAGCAAAAGTCTGCATAAGTTGTTTTGTTCTTTCATTAACTTTATCTTCTAGTTCATCATTAACGCGTTTCAACTCTTCACTAATTTTTTTACGTTCTGTAATATCATTCCAAACAAATATTACGCATTCTATACAGTCAATTTCAATTATTTCCGTTGAAAATAATCCAACTCTAACTTCTCCATATTTAGTGTTCCAAGTTATCTCTTCATTACGCAGCATGCCTCCACTATCTAATATTTGAATCACCTTCAAGCGATGTTCTTCATTTTCCCACAGGTTAAACTCATCTGAGTAATGACCAATTATCTCTTCACGTTTATATCCAAAAGTGCGTAAAAACGCTTGATTTATTTCAATGTATAGTTTATCACTAAGCCTTACAATAGCGATTACATCAGCACTATAATTAAATGCCTTATTAAATTTCTCTTCTGAATATTTGAGTTCATTTATTGCTTCATTCCTCTGCTTAATCATATTATATAAAGTTTGAGCCATATTATTAAATTTAATAGCCAATTCCCCTATTTCATCTCTTGAATTAATAAATAATCTGTGAGTCAAGTTCCCATTTGATATCTCATCAGTTCCTACACTCAGCTCATATATAGACTTGGTAACAATACGAGAAACAATACTTATTGCTAACCAAAGAAGTAAAACCATTACCAAAAGCCTTATGATTGTCGCAATTATGTAATTTTCAATAACTTTTGATTTATAATACCTTGTAAGACCTATAGTGACCTCACCTATTGGTATTTCATCTTTTAAAACGTTGACTTTCTTTATAATCAAATTTTGCTCAGAATATATATCATCTTTTTTATACTTATTGTATATTTCTCCATTACCTTTAGCTTTAACTTGAATATAACCAATTTCCTCATCCTCAAATAATGCATCACTAATTTCTTTAATTCCTACAATATTTAAATTCCAAATTGGGTCTTGATAGCTAAGTGCTGCTAATCTAGTGATTGTTTCAACTTTTTGCATTGAATCCTTATTTATTCCTGAAACCAATATTATTATTCTTATTATTTCAAATATTAACATGGTAATTATAACTACTGTTAATGTTGAAATTGTAAATCTACGCTTAATCTTCATATTCCTAAATTTCTTTTTTATGCTCATAACTTAACCCTTATTTATCCATATGATTTAATACTGGAATATACTCTTTACTTCCAAATAGGTCTTCATACTTAAATTGTGAAATATTATCCCTTGAAATTATAGGCACACACGGACCACTTTGGAATGGGAAATCTACTCCTGCCTTTTCTCCATTTAAAATTCTTATAATCATATCTAATGCTATTCTACATTGTTGGATAGTTTGATCTGATGGAGAAGCTAATACAGCTCCCTTTTTTATTAGATTAAAAACATCACTTGTCATATATGTTGATACAATTCTTATATTTTTAAATTTCTCTTTGCGTTTAGCAATAAATTTTTCAGCTTCAATTACTGCTGGAGCACAACCAACTAAATAATCATAATCGTCATTATTTTCTAAAACACTTGTTATATGTAATCGCTGCACATCAGGTCTTGTGTCTCCATAAAAAGGATTGCTAATATCTATCTTTTGATCATTTTTCTTTAACCTTGAAACTGCATCTTTAAAACCATTTAATGTATCTGATGCCCACCCTGATTCTTTTGGCCCAGGGAAAAATGCAATTTTTATATCTTTCCCTGCTGAATCTTCAACAACATACTCTCCTGCTTTATATCCCATATCATAATAGGAAACTATTGCTTTTGCGCTAATATCGGGAGCATTAATATCATTTACTAGTGCAACAATAGGCTTATCATTATGAACAATATTCTCTACATCTGAATTAAATTTTGTATTATCTAATGTAGCAAACACTATCCCATCAATTTTATCATCCTCTGCTAAGTCCATCAGCTCTTCTTTTTGATTTCCAAACTCTATATAGCCTCCAACTGCATATAACTTTACCTTAACTCCTAATTCCTTTGCATAATTTATTATTCCATAATTCGCTGAGACCCAATATTGATCTTCAAAATGAGGTAGCAAAACGCCTATTGTATATTCCTTCCTAGGCTTAATATGCCTCCACTTTTCTTTTACAACGCCTCTCATATCACCCTCTTTGCTATTTGAAGCAGCATCAATATTATAATAGCTATTTACTATTAACTTTTTTTTACCTATTTGTGTAAGAATTCTCTCATCATTTGTCTCCACTGTTGTTATACTCTTCGATACACGTTCTCTTTCCACGTATTCTTCTTTTTCTTTTCTGACAATATCATTAGATCCTATGTTCTTGTGATTTTTTATATATGCTAATCCCAATACAAATACTACTGACGTTATCAAAATTGATAGTCCTAACTTTCTATTGATATATTTTCCAACTTTCGTAGCAAAGCACATCCTTACTTTCAAGCTCTCTATGGATATTACCTGCAGTATTACTTTAATCGTCATTAAACTCCATTAAACTTGCTATTCTACTATAATCTTTATGCTATCTTAAGTTTAATTTTTTTACTATAATTTGTCAAAACATACTATATGACAATATTCTGCAAAATATATTTTATGCTCAGTATAAATAAGAATAAAATAAAAGCACTATACCAGAAATTCCAGTAAACAGTGCCTTTAAAATACTATATATTTAATTGTTAGATTTCAATAAATTCATTTTTTAATTCTTTAGCGGCTGTAGTAATATCTTCCTTTGCTATAATAGCAGAAACTATTGCAAGTCCATCAATTCCTATTCCTTTGAAATCCTTAACTCTATCCTTATTTATTCCACCTATTACAACTATAGGTATAGATACATTTTCTCTAATTTTTCTTAATTCATTCATACTAGTTGAATCTGCGTCTTTTTTAGTACCAGTTGAATACATCGCACCAACTCCTAAATAATCAGCTCCATTTTTTTCTGCTTCAAGAGCTTCATTTACAGACCCTGTTGAAACTCCAAGAATTTTATCATTTCCTATGACTTTTCTTACAATTGCTGCAGGAATATCACTTTGTCCAACATGCACTCCAGCCGCATCTACTGCTAGTGCAATATCCACTCTATCATTTATTATTAATGGAATATTGTGTTTATCTGTAATCTCTTTAACTCTCACAGCTGTATTATAGAAGTCGAGTGATGAACAATCTTTTTCTCTTAATTGAATTAATGTACATCCTCCAATTATAGCTTTTTCCACAGCTTCTTCTAAAGTTTCTGTACTCATTAAATCTCTATCTGTTACAAGGTAGATACTATAATCTATTTTAGGTTTCATGAAACTTCTCTCTCCTTCATATTATATTTTAGATAAGTTCACACATTAATGCGTGTATTTCATTTCAATGATATACACGCAAACATTGTTTATTATATTTCCTTTATCTTATTCATCTTTTCAATGATATTAGAAGTCAAATTGCTTATGGCATCTATAATTGCAATATGAAAACTTCCTGTTCCAATCTTCCCTGCTTTATCCAAAGCAATTTCACCCGATATTCCCATGGAAATAATACCAGAAACTGCTCCTATAAAATAATCTGAACCTGCCCCACAAAACGCTCCAATTAATGCAGTTGTCATGCAGCCTGTTCCTGTGACATTAGATAACATCTTAGTTCCATTTTCAAGTATAACTACTCTTTCTCCATCAGATATAATATCTGTTGCACCTGTAATGGCTACAGTACACTGAAGTTTTTTAGCTAAGTTTTTAGCTACATCTATTCCCTCATCATTTCCTGTTCTTGCGTCATTTTCTGAGGCATCAACTCCCTTAGTTGTAGAGCCTAATCCGCTTATAAATTTAATCTCAGACATATTTCCACGTAAAACACTTATTTTCACTTCTTCTAATAATCTCTTTGTTGTTGAATTTCTAAATTCTGATGCTCCTGCTCCAACTGGATCAAAAACGACTGGAATATTTAATTCATTTGCTTTCTTACCAGATGCAATCATAGATTCAATAGTTCGCTCATTTAATGTTCCAATATTTATTACAAGGGCAGATGAAATCTTAGTAATATCCGCTGCTTCTTTTATATCATCAGCCATAATTGGTGATGCACCTATTGCAAGTAAAATATTTGCACAATCATTAACCGTAACATAATTTGTTATATTATGTACAAGTGGTTTCTTATTCCTAACTTCATTTAATAAACTTCCTATTTTAATTGATATTTCATTACTCATAAATATCTTTTAGTAAGAATTTATTCTTTTAATAATTCTCACTAAAATACCTCCTCTCAAAAGTAAAAATTTTCCAAGTTTCTTTTACTTGATATCTATGTTGCAATTATGAACTTACATTTAAAATTTTAATAAGACAAATGCTAAATTGAAATAATACTGTAGAAATTCACTTGCAACATAGATAATTATAATTCACGTAAATCTTATTTCTAATCCAGAAGCTCCACTTTATCGCCATTTAAAATTCTGTTAGTTGTTCTTACTGCACACATTTTCCCGCACATAGAACAGCTATGCATATCTTCTGGTGGTACACTTTCAAAATATTCCCTAGCCTTTTTCCCATCAATAGCAATCTTGAACATCTCTTCCCAATCAAGTTTTTGACGAGCATCAGCCATTGCATTATCTCTATCTCTAGCCCCTGGAAGTCCATTAGCAATATCTGCTGCATGAGCTGCAATTTTCGATGCAATAATTCCTTCTCTAACATCAGATAAATCAGGAAGTCTTAAATGCTCAGCTGGTGTTACATAGCAAAGGAAATTAGCTCCATGTGTTGCTGCAATAGCACCACCAATGGCTGAAGTTATATGATCATACCCAGGTGCAATATCTGTAACAAGAGGGCCTAGTACATAGAAAGGTGCCCCATGACATAATCTTTTTTCAATTTGCATATTAGCTGCAATCTCATTCATTGCCATATGACCTGGTCCTTCTATCATAACTTGTACGTCTTTTTCCCAAGCTCTTTTTGTTAATAATCCTAACTCTATAAGTTCTGTAATTTGTCCAGCATCTGTTGAATCATCAATACAGCCAGGTCTCATAGCATCTCCAAGACTTATTGTTACATCATATTCTCTTAGTATATCAAGTAATTCATCATAGTATTCATAAAATGGATTCTCATTTCCTGTCATCTCCATCCACGCAAATAGTAATGACCCACCTCTTGATACTATATTTAATCTTCTCTTATCTTCTTTAAATAGCGAAACTGTTCTTTTATTTATTCCTGCATGAATAGTAACAAAATCAACCCCAGCTTTAGCATGAGCTAACACCACGTCAAGAAAATCTTTAGCTTTTATATCTAAAAGATCTTTTTCAAGGTATCCAATTGCATCATACATAGGAACTGTTCCTATCATAGCTGGAGAATATTCTATAAGCTTTTCTCTGAACTCTTGAGTCTTCCCGTAATTACTTAAATCCATTATTGCTTCTGCACCAAAATTAATTGCCATTTTTACTTTTTCCATCTCTCTGCAATAATCAACAGAATCTCCTGATATCCCTAAGTTTACATTTATCTTTGTTCTTAATCCATCACCAATCCCTTCAGGGCTAAGTGATTTATGGTTGATATTAGCCGGTATAGCTACTTTACCTTCTGAAACAAGTTTCATTAATTTTTCTTCTGAAATTCTTTCTTTTTCCGCTACTATTTTCATTTCCTTTGTAACTATACCTTTTTTAGCTGCTTCCATTTGTGTTTTATAATTCATTTCTTTCCCTCTCCTCATACCATTATTATTTAATTTATTAGTTATAAAATTTAACTTGAGTTCTATAGTATTATTCAATCATTCCTGCTTTCTTATATAGCTCGTAAAAATGATTAGTAGGGCCTACACCTTTACCAAGCTCAAAACCATGTTCGATTGCACATGTTATATACTCTTTACCACTTCTAACTGCTTCCTCTATTGTCATATTCTTAGCTAAATTTGCTGCTATAGTTGAAGATAAAGTACATCCTGTTCCATGAGTATGAGTGGTATTTATCCTTTCTTGCTTTAGAATAAGAAAGCTCTTTCCATCATATAACAAGTCTGTTGCTTCCCCTTCTAAATGCCCTCCTTTAACTAAAACTGCCTTCGGACCAAGTTCTTTAATTCTCAAAGCGGCTTCCTTCATTTCATCTAAGTTTTCTATTTTCATCCCTAAAATTTCTTCTGCCTCTGGCAAATTAGGAGTTATTAATGTTGCTAATGGAAATAATTCCTTAACTAAAGTATCTTTTGAATCCTTCGATAACAGATTAAATCCACTTTTAGAAATCATAACTGGATCTAGAACTATCACTGGTAGTTTATCAACTTTTCTCAAAGATTTTGATATAGCTTTTATAGATTCAATTTTAGAGACCATTCCTATTTTTATAGCATCTACTCTTATATCTTCAAAAATAACATCTATCTGAGATTCAATCATTTCAGTATTTATATCTTGAATTCCAAAAACCCCCATAGTATTTTGAGCCGTTACCGCTGTGATAACACTCATCCCATATACTCCATTTGCTGAGAAAGCTTTTAAATCCGCTTGAATTCCTGCTCCTCCACAAGTATCTGATCCTGCAATAGTTAATGCTCTAAACATAAACTCATCCTTTCACCTGTAATATTTCATTTAAATCTTATCTATGTTATTAGTTTCCTCTCTTTTAACTTGAAACTCATTATCTACTAGTATTTTTTTAATGACAGGAACTTTTATAAAAAAGTACGCTATAATTGCTCCAACACTACAACTTGATATAAACGGAACAACATATACAAAAATTGCTACTTGTTTTCCTAACACCATTGTAGCTATAGGATAAGCTAATAATGCTCCTAATATTCCAGTTCCAATTATTTCTCCAATTACTGCAATGCCCGGCTTTCTAAATTTTTTATAAAGAATTCCTGCAAGTAATGCTCCTACCATGCTTCCTGGAAAAGCCAATAAACTTCCTGTTCCCATAAAATTTCTTATTAGGGATGTCACAAATGCATTCATAAGAGCATATACTGGCCCAAGTGTTATTGCTCCAACTACATTTACGAAATGTTGTATTGGAGATATTTTAGCAGCTCCAATCGGTATTGAAAATGTTCCAAAAATAACAGAAATACCGATTAACACGCCACTTAGCGCCATCTTCTGTGCTTTACTCTTTTCTTTCATTAAAATTCACTCCTTTAATAATAAAATCAATAAACTTACTTTTTAATGTGAAATAAATTTACTAAATCACCTTTACAATGACGTTTAAATTGATTAACCTTAAAAGAAGTTAATTATTTTGCATAAAAAAAATGTATCCACAAGGGATACATCAATAAATCATGCACAAATCATATCAATACTTACACAAATAATATTAATATACTTCCCTACGCTGGTATTATCCAAATCAGGTTATAAGAGTCTAGGAAATCAATCTTTCCAATCTCAGCCAAAATATTAGCTCCCCTAGTTATTCAATTATAAAATTTTCTTTCACTATTTAAAGATATACTATTAATTATTAATCGTCAAGTTTTAATATTTTCTACTTTCATATCATATTCATTTACAATAACTACCTAAGACTTATTTCATCTATAAAATTCTTGATAGCATCATTTACGAAATCTGGATTATCCTTATGAACATAATGAGTTGAATTTGGAACAACGATTCTTTTAGATGATTTGAAATTAGAAAGCATATTTACAATACATCCTTCCCATAACTGATTGAATTCTTCTCCAAATCCCTCATCAGAAGCTTGTAAATATAAAATCGGTATATTCTTCAATGATTTTAGATCTTTCTGACATTGTAGTCCACTAATCAGAACTTCATCCATATTACCATCTTGATTAGTAAGCTGACTAAAGCTCTCTTCCGCAAAATTTGAACCCTTAGCTTTTGACCACTTATACATTTGACTATTTATATCTGGTGGAGTACCATCCAACATTACAATTCCTGCCACATCATTTTTATATAGTTTTGAAAATTCAATAACTGTTAAACTTCCTATGGAATGAGCTACTAGTACATATGGTTTTTTAATATTCGCCTTTTCTAGTACATTATGTAAATTTATCGCTTTATCTCTTGCAGTTTTATATTGCCCTTCAAAATTATTTTTATTATATTTTATATAACCACCATTAAGAATTACATCTCTTTCTTTATCACTTAGACTTGGCATATTTCCTATATCACTACTTTTTCCAAGACCAAATCTATCATACGAAATAGTTTTTGAATACTTTGCAACATTGTCTTGAACACCATTCCATATATCCTTACCCTCTGTTATAATTGCATCTGCATATCCAGTTTCAAAAACGACTGAAGGTCCATTTTCTCCAATTATCCTAACATTAGTAGTTCCGTTCTTAGTTTCCAATAATTTAGTTTCATCTGCATATGCAAACTTCATTGGAGTAACTCCAATAAAAAATACTGCACATAATGCTAGTAAGAATATTCCCCTTAAAATATCTTTTAAATCCTCTAATCTCTTCTTCATTTTAAGCTCCCATTTTACATATTTTTTCTTTTTATGCATATATTATACATTTATATTTAGTTAAATGCAATACAAATCTTTCTATAATTAAACTTTTCCTAAGTATAGGATTTCTATAATTTTCTTTTACGCTCAAGTAACTCTAACTTGAGTCATTAATTGAAACAATACTTCATTACTATATCTAAAATTCTAGCACATCTAGATATAATATCACATTTTAATCGGTATAAGTTAGATTTCAAAATACTTCAATCTGATTTTAAAACTAATATCTTAATTTTTTTCTATTTAACTAGTAAGCTTATAGATACTAAACTAAAAAGTATCGAATAAATAATTTATTACCTCGTTATCGATACTTTTTAGTGGTGTTATATAAGTATATTTTATTATTTTGCTTCATTCAAAGCATTTGTTACAGCACTCACGATACCCTTCGAACTATAAGTTGCCCCAGATACAATATCCACTGATGTTGATTGTTTTGAAATTATGCTCTTAATTATAGTTCCCTCTGATCTTTGATAAAACTTTGGAGTATCTTCATTAGATATAGCTTGTATACTTGATATCTTTCCATCAGATACAGTTACAGAAACCTTAGTTGTTCCTCCTCTATAACCAGTTCCACTTCCTGTGTATGTCCCATCTTTATATTCACTTGTAGTATTTTGAACTGCATTCGAACTTGTAGTTCCTGGATTTGACTTTGAATTTTCTGCTGCAACTTCAGTTTTACTTGTACTATTATTATTTGAAGTGCTACTTGTTGACTCTCCACTAGCTGCTTGTTCTAATGCACTTTTAACAGCACTTATAATACCTTTACTACTATATGTAGCTCCTGAAACAGTATCTATTGATGTTGATTGTTTTGAAATTATACTCTTAGTTATAGTTCCTTCTGCTCTTTGATAAAACTTTTGAGTATCTTCATTAGATATTGTTTCCACTTTAGTTATTTTTCCATTAGAAATAGTAACTGACATTTTAGTTGTTCCGCCTCTATATCCTTCTCCAGTGCCTGTATATGTTCCATCCTTATATTTTTGTGAAGATTCAGTTTGTGAATTTACATTGCTTGAAACTGTATTACTATTAACCGCAATTCCAGATTTAGTTACTGCATTTCCTGCGAAGTTAGTAAGTCCATATACACCTAAAAATGTAGCCATTGCTACTGATCCTGTTAACTTAGCATCTAAATCTCTACCAAGCACATTTACATTAGCATTATTTCTGTAACATACTTCAGTGCATTTTAAGCAATTTATACAATCGCCACCTTTGACACAATCTACCTTATAGAGTGGTAACCCCATTGAACAATTAATTGTGCAAGCTCTACATTTACCACAATCAGCTTTTGGTTTGTTAATCTTAACTATTCCAATCTTAGAAATAATAGAAAATATAGCACCTAAAGGACATAGGTATCTACAGAAAAATCTCTCAATAAATGCTGCTCCTATTGTGATTAATATTAAAAATATCAATCCAATAAGTAATCTTGAAAAGACAGTAGATACATCAGTGATTTGACCAAAAGCATCCCAAGGACTTGTACTTTCTAGTATACTGCTTCCCATAGTCCATGAAATAGCTATTATAAAAACTAATACTACATACTTAACATACTTAAGTACAGAATCAACTTTTTCATCTACTCTAAATTTTATTTTGAATATTTTTTTTGATATAAAATATATTAAGTCATTATACGCACCAAATGCACATATCCAGCCACAGAACCATCTTCCTAATAGTATAGTCAAAAGCATAATAGCTATAAATTCTATTAAGCTTGGTAATGCTGAAAAAAAGTTAAAATTACCATTGATAATCATTTGATATACAGTTTTTACTTCACTGAATGTCATTGAATAAAGGCCTGGTAACAGAATAAATGCAATCAATTGTATAATATGCCTTATAATCTGCGATTTTTTTATTTTACTTGCCATGTTTCTTTCCCCTTTTCTAACTCTCTATATTTAGCAATAATAAATTTTTATGTTAATTACATTAATCACATTTTTCCAATTAATTTCTAATAGAAATATTATTTTTACTTCATTATCTGCTATTGCAATTTCTTTAATTAAGTGAATTATAGCAATAGAACCTTAATGCTCCCTTAATCTAAGCTGAGAATTCGCTGAGAAATGGCAATTAAAACATTTTAGAATTAAGGAAAAGGCTAAATTATTCGAAGAATCTAAATAAAAAAAGATAGTACAAATTGAATTTGTCCCTACTAATAAGTTGTATTCCAACTTAACGAGGTTTGTTTCAATCTGTATTATCTCTTCTTATTATTTTGCTTGATTTAAAGCTTTCTTATTGACTCAATTATGTCCTTGCCTCTATATTTAGCTCCAGACACAATAGCTAAAAAAATTCACTATCTGTTAATGTAAAAATACTTTCATCAATCCCTGATGTTTTATATATTTTCTTATCTTCTGTAATAAATATAGCGTCAATGCCCTCTATAGTTTCTATAATCTTCATAGCTTTATCAATACCAATTATATAAACACCAGTTGATAAGCCATCTCCGTCAATTGAATTATCTGATATAATAGTTGCACTTATAATTTTGCTTTCAGATGGGTATCCTGTTTTAGGGTCAATTATATGATGAAATTTCTTTCCATCTTTTATAAAATATCTTTCATAATTACCTGAGGTTACTATTGATTTATTTTTTACGCTTAATATTCCTATAAATTCTCCCCTAGGCTTAAATGGGTTTTGAATTCCAACTTTCCAAGCTGAACCGTCTTCCTTACTTCCAAGAGCAAAAATGTTTCCACCTAAATCAATTAATGCACTTTTAATATTATACTGATAAAAAATATCTCTTATTTCATCAGCTGCAAATCCTTTTGCAATACCTCCGACATCTAGAGCTTGTTTATCATGTTTTAACATTATTGAATTATTTTTGTCATCAAAAATAACATCGTTATAATCTATAAGTTTTAATACCTTTTCTATTTTAGATTTTTCCGGAATTCGTTCTTCTTTTGTACCTATACTCCATAACTTTACTAATGGTCTTATTGTTGGATCAAAAGTACCTTCTAAAATTCTACTGCATTCTATGGCTTTTTTAACTACAAAATAAGTATCATTATTTACTTTCTTTCCCTTATTTCCTGCATTAAAATTTATTTTTGATATATCACTACTTTCTTTGAAAGCTGACATTCTATCATCAATTTGGTTTAACCTTTCTAGCGCTTTATCTATTGCCATTTTAGCTTTATTTCCATTTGCTCTTAAGTTGATCAAAGTTCCAAGAGCATAACTACTCCTAGTTGCTTCATGTTTTTCAATTTTACCAGTCGCAAATATAAAAAATAAAATAACTGTTATTATCACAATCATTAATATAAAAATACTTACTGTACTTATAATAATCCCCACCTACCTAAAATATATAAATTTCATCGTTGTTGGAATTATAACAAAAAAGTCTTAATGTATCCTTAGTTAAAGCTTAGAATTTGCTGAGAACTATTTAAGACTACTCACCCAGATTTTCTTAGCGATATCTTAAACTAAAGATGCGTTGATATTTTAATCAATATAATAACGATATATACTAAAAAAGATGTTACAAAATAATATAATAAATCTATTTTGTAACATCTTTTCTTATTTGGGCACAATCAAAAAATATCAAATTCATCTGCCTTATTTTCTAATTTTAAATATATTGAGAATGTTGTCCCAACTCCAAGCTCACTTTCTACTCTAATTTTTCCACGATTGCTATCAATTATTGATTTTACTATAGAGAGACCCAATCCATATCCCCCTTGTTCCCTAGCTCTGTGAGAATCACTTCTGAAAAATCTATCATATATTTTATCTAAATGTTCTTTAGGTATGCCAGCTCCATTATCAGAAATCTTTAAAACTGCAAAAGTTTTATTTTGGTAATTTTCTATATCTGTAGAAATTGTTATAATACCTTTGTTTTTATCAGTATGAATTACAGCATTTTGAGTTATGTTAAATATGACTTGTTTAATTTGATTTTTATTTATATATACATACATATTATTCTTCAGATCTAAGTTTAAAGTCCGATTTTTAGAAAGTATTTGAAGTTGAGGGACTATTTCATTTATAACATCATCTAAATTTTCCTTGTTTATTTCAACAATTGGCTTCTGATCTAATTTAGTTAACATTAGAAGGTCATTTACCAGTTTTGCAAGCCTTTCACTTTCCATCAATATGCTGTTTAAAGCCAAATCTAATTTTTCCTGATTTTTTGCTGCCCCTCTTAATAATACTTCAACAAAACCATGAATTGAAGTTAGTGGTGTACGTAATTCATGTGATGCATCAGATACAAATCGTCTCATTTTTTCTTTGATAAGCTGTTCTTTTTCAAATGATGCTTCTATTCTTTCAAGCATAATATTAAAGGATTTTGATAATCTATTAATTTCTAATTGACCACTTTCTTCCGTTAGTCTTGTATGCAGATCAGTTACACTTATTCCTTCCACAGTATCAGTTATCTTATATAACGGCTTCAATGTTCGATTAAAAATAGTGATTCCAAGTATTGTTCCCACTATGAGAATCATAATCGAAAGACTAATATGCACATACTCTTGCCTATCTAAGATACTTGTAATATCGTCTATTGGTGTACTCAGCTGTATTAACCCTGATGGTGAATCTAAATCCCCAACTTTTATCCATGCAACCATTTGATAATTATTGTTTTCATCTCTTACTACTTCATATGTATGCTCTAAATTCCCTTGCTCATTGCAAATCCCTATATATTTCTCTCTATAAAGCACAGGTATTGGTATCTCTTTCCTCTTTAGTTCATCTGGCTCCTTTGAATCATCGTCACCGTCATCATCATCTTTAGGTGTATCTATATTGCTTCTTTGACCTAACAGCTCTCCATTTTTATTTATTAGAGCTACACTCATATTTTTATCCCATAAATTCTTTAAAATTTCTTTAGTATCACTTTCAGTTATATCCTCCATATTTTCTTTTGACATTTTCTTAAAGTCTAGATTATGAAACCTCTCATGAAGTACTTGCACCTTTGTTTTGTATAAATAATTTTTCATACTTATATACTGAAAAAGTCCCATGATTCCTAATAATAAAATTAGTATCACAAGAAACCTAAATAACAACTGCCATTTCAAACTCTTTATTTTTAATTTGTTTCTTAATTTTTTCATTGTGCCACCATCTTATATCCAACACCCCGGACAGTTTTAATGATATTATGATCTTTGTCTCCAATTTTATCTCTTAAGTACCTTATGTATACTTCAACAATATTATCTTCTCCATTAAAATCATATCCCCATACTTTTTCAAGTATAAGCGATTTGCTCAATGCTATTCCATTATTCATAAGTAAAAAACTCAACAAGTTGTATTGCGTTGGAGGTAGATCTAATACTTTTTCAAGATAAGTTATTTCATGAGCTTTATCATCCACTTTAAAATTCCCTATATTAGTAATATCGCTTAGCTCCGGAAAACTATTTCTTATCCTAGCATTAATGCGTGCTAAAAGCTCTTTAAAGCTAAAAGGTTTTGCCATATAATCATCTGCTCCAATATCCAATCCTTTTACCTTATCATCAACTTCGTCTAATGCTGTTAGCATAATAACTGATGTTTTTATAGACTTCTTAATAATTGAACATACCTCATATCCATCCATTCCTGGCAGCATAATATCCAATATCACTATATTAGGATTTATTTTCCTTGCTAGCTCTATTGCTTCATTCCCATCATATGCTTCATATACTAAATACCCTTCAGCTTCCAATCCCATTTTAATAAAGTCCACTATACTTTTTTCATCATCAACTATAAGAATAGTAATCTGATCTCTTACTCCTAAGTTCATTAAATTCCTCTCCTCTATTAATAAAATAGCTTTTCTTAATTTCAAAAGTCTTTTAGGTCAATAATTTGCAATCAAAATTATTTATAAATCTTTTTAGACATTTTTATATAGATAGCTTATTTCAACATATTATACTATAGTTAGTTTAGTAATTTTATAGTTAATTATATACAATTTCATATACTGGAACAATAAATCAAGAAATTTATATGTATTATTGTAATTAAATTTCTACATTCTGGCCTTAATCAAGCCCTCATATTACTAGAGCTTTAAATGAAAATTTATTATTGCAACATGTATAGTAAATTTTTATATGCACTAAATTCTTCTATATCATCTATTACTAATAAAGTTAAAATATTTCTTAATTAAGTGATATACTGATTTTAATAAATATTATAGAAAGAAGGATTAATATGATAAAAATAGTGGCCAAAAGTGTTATTAAAAATGAACAAATAGAAAAATATCTAAGACTTGCGAAAGAGTTAGTTGATAAAAGTAGAAAAGAAGAAGGCTGTATATCATATGGCTTGTTTCAAGATATTAATGATAGTTCTATATTCACCTTTATAGAAGAATGGAAAGATGAAGAAGCAATTAATTTGCATAATAACAGTGAGCATTTTACAAGAATAGTTCCTTTACTAGGTGAACTTCGTGTAGGCAATGGGGAAGTAAATTTATACAAAGAAATATAAAAATCCCAAGGCACCTTCGTAAGGTATTGTTAATCACTGGATCCCTAAAGTAAACTTAAAGTTATATACGTAAATACCGAAAGGAAGGTCATTCATTTGTTCCAGGTTGCTGGAGTATTTAGCTGTGAATTTCCACTAGAAGAAGTTGCACCATTTCTGCATGTTCCCGAGGCAATCTCGTGACAAGCAATAAATAAAACAACTTCTACTAAGGAAATATCTACAGCTAAAAACTCAATGCAATACTTCTGCAAAAGTAGAGAGTGTAAAATAGTCTGTGTAAACTTCATTAGGATGATATAATAAATTATAAAATGAAGGGAGCACAGG
>NZ_JAKGTE010000055.1:0-21820 GCF_022324665.1 Clostridium sp. YIM B02500
GGTTTTTTATTTTCTACTCACCGCTGAAAGCTCTTTAGAACCACCCGCGTAGCAGGTGGTATTCAAAATACAAAAAAAACGCCCTTTGAAATTTCAAAGGACGATTAAAAACCATGTTACCACCTAATTTTATCTACAACTCACGCTGTAGAACTCAATGAGTATCTAACTAAAATAAATACCCTACATTTTTAACGGATGTTACCGGCACCTTCTACTTAGAAAATCAGTTCAAAGGGCAGCTCATAAGATGAATTCAGAAAAACTATTCTATGCACCTCTCATCAACCGGTTACTTTCTGTAAAGAAATTCTGTTTTCTTACTACTTCTTAGTCATAGCTTTTTTGTTGTTCTATTTATATAATCATATCTTTTTTTAATGCTATTGTCAATATTTCTATGCATTTTTTATATTTATTTATAGATATTATTTATATATTTTATACAACAGTTTTAACCTTCTTTATTATTGCAGCAAGAGCTTTTAAAAATTCCTAAAGAATAAAAAATTACCACCATCTAAATATAAATGGTGGCAATTATCCATATTCTTATTATTTAAACTACTTTTAAATGATCCTGACAAATTAAATGTATCTTATCTAAAAGCCCCCATTACTTCTAAAGTCTTAACTATATTTCTACCTTCTTCAGTACCATTTATTATTCTTCGCGCTCTAACACTATCTCCAATATTAAGAAGTTTTATATCTTTTTCCTGTGCATATTCTTCTAGATTTGGCAATTCAGATATTTCGGCTCTCATTCCAAGACACACAAATCCATAATCAAACGCTACATCCTCTATGACACCTTCTGGATTCTTAACTGTAAATGAATTTTCATTAACAGCCTGAAGTGCCGTTTCTGTAAGCTGATTAACATTATTTTCTTTCATCATATGGTATGCATCAAGCTTTGTATTTGTATCTAAATCTTTTCCTATTACAGGCATCATTTCAATATCCGAAACCTGTGCACCTCTTTCAGCAAAAAATTCTACTACATCAAGTCCTACTGCTCCACCGCCTACAACTACAACCTTCTTTCCTGTAAAGTCCTCATTTTCATATGTATTAAGACTTTCTATAAAACCAAAGGTTGATTTAATTTTTCCACCTTCTTTATCTATGTGCTCCTTCAAACCTTGTATTGGAGGAAGAAGCGGCTTTGAACCTGTTGCATTTACTATAATATCTGGGTTTACTTCACTTAAAACTTCTTTTGTAGCTCTTGTCTTAAGCTTTATAGTAAGATTAGGCAATTCTTTTGCTCTGTTTTCTAAATACTCTACAAAATAGTGAATTTTTCTCTTTGCAGGGACTGTTCCTATCATCCATGCTAGGCCGCCTAATCTATCTTTTTCCTCGAATAAAGTTACATTACATCCTACTTCTGCCGCTGTACATGCTGCTTCTAATCCAGCAGTACCTCCACCTATAACTGAAACATTAATTGTTTTTTTTACTTTTTTATCTTTATAATCATCTTCAAATATAAGATCTGGATTTATTGTACAACGAATTGGTTGAGATTTAGCCAAACGATGGTCTGCGCATCCTATATTACAAGAAATACATCTTCTAAGAAGGTGCTCCTCACCGCTTGCAACTTTATTGGCCCAATATGGTTCTGCTATTAAACCACGTCCCATAGCTATAAGATCTGCATCTCCATTTTTTATTGTTTCTTCACAAACCTCTGGCGTACGGAAATTTCCAGATGATATAACTGGTTTATTAAATCTTTCCTTTATAGCCTTAGCCATATAGCTTCTCCAACCTTCAGGAAGACTCATCTTATCATGCTGCAAATATAAATTATCATTTTGTGCTACAGATACATTTATAAAATCAACTTTTTCTTGTAAGTATTCCATTAATTCAAGTGAATCTTCAAGTGTATTTCCGCCTTTAAGCATATCATCCGCACTTATTCTAATTGCTACTGGGAATCTAGGGCCAACCGCTGCTCTTACTTCATCTAAAACCATTCTTGGAAATCTGGCTCTATTTTCAGCGCTTCCACCAAACTCGTCTTTTCTGTCATTAAATAGAGGTGAAAGAAATTGACTGAGAAGATATGAATGTCCTCCATGAATTTCAACTGAGTCAAAACCTGCTAATTGTGCCCTTCCAGCAGCTTCTCCATATTTTTTAGCAATTGCTTTCATTTCGTCTATGGTTAATGGTCTTGGAATAGCTCCCCCAGTTTTTGAAGGAATATTTGAAGATGATACTGGCTGTGCACCATTTAATCTTCCTGGATAAGCTGATGCTCCTGCATGGTTAAGCTGAACAGAAACCTTTGCACCATAAGCGTGAAGTCTTTCAACTAAAGTATAAAATCCAGGTACAAATTGATTATCATCAATTCTACACTGCTTTGTTCCATTAGTTCCCATAGGAAAATCAACACAAGCATTTTCTATAATAATAAGACCTGTCCCTCCCTTTGCCCTTAGTTCATAATATTTAATCATCTCTTCTGATACTTCTGCACTCACTGTTGCAAAATTGCTTCCAATAGGTGGCATTACCGTTCTATTTCTTAATATCATTCCATTGATAGTAATTGGTGACAAAAGATTTGTATATTTATTTTTCATAATTTTCCTCCTAGCTATTATGTATTAATTATTCTATGAGCTTCTTATTTCTAATGATTTTAATTACAATATACTCTTATTAGTTTTTGTATACTCTGGAATTGTCCATTCCTTAAAGCTAGACTTCTCCACATTTTTGCAAACAATTACAAAATTGAATATTTAAGTTAATAATATTAGAATCCAAGAAATCAACATAATAAATTGGATCCTATTAATTGGGATACTTTTCTGTTTGTTTAAATTTTAACTTGATTGATTAATTTTTAACTTAATTACGTAGCAAAAACTAAATCATATCCTTATAATCATATTTTAATATCTATTTATTCATTAATCTAATGCCTTTTTTGTATATTATTAATAGATTATATCTATTAATAATGATATACTTATACTTAATACTATAATATCAGAAAGGCTTGATGTTAAAATGAATTTGAATCATCTACAGTATTTTAGAGTATTAGCTAGACTTGAACATTATACCCAAGCTGCTAAAGAATTATCAATTACTCAGCCAAGTTTAAGTCATGCTATTTCATCACTAGAAAATGATTTAAACACTTACTTATTCGAAAAAGAAGGAAGAAATATTAAATTAACTAAGTATGGCCGTTTTTTCCTAGAATACGTTGAAAATGCCCTTAATGAATTGGAAATAGGCGAAAAAAAACTTAAAGCTTTAACTAATTCCTCTTTTGGTGTAATTGATTTAGGTTTCATCTATACCTTAGGGGCCTACGTTATGCCAAATATCATAAAAGAATTTTTAGATATTGAAAAATATAAAGATATATCATTTTCACTTTTTCAAGGCACTACTCATAATGTTATTGCTGGATTGAAAAGTGAAAAATTCGATTTGGGCTTCTGCTCATTTGTAGAAAATGAGCCTGATATAGATTTTGTGCCTATTTTAGAAGAACAACTGGTTCTAATTGTATCAAAAGATCATGAACTAGCTTATCTTGATAGTATTGATTTAAGTGAAGTAGATAGATATCCTTTTGTATTTTTTAATAAAGAAAGTGGTATAAGACCTCTTATTGATGGTTTATTTAATAAGGTAAATATTACTCCAAAAATTATATGCGAAGTAGAGGAAGATAGCGCTGTATTAGGATTAGTTGCCGTTAACTATGGAATCGCTATTATTCCTAATATATTTTTAATCAGAAATTTTGATGTGAAAGTCATTCATATAAATAATCCTATTGTTAAAAGACGTATATATCTTGCTTCAATAAAAAATAAATATATTTCTCCTTCTGCAAATCAATTTCGTAATTATATTATAAAAAACTTATGTGAAAATTTATAATTTATAATCATAAAACTTTTTATAACCCACAAAACATTTATCTATTTTTATAAATAAAAAAAACATGCATATAAAGGATCTATATAATTCCTATATCTATGCATGGTTTATTAATAAAATTTTGTGTATTAACTTATATCATATATTGCTTTTTATAATAAAGACGAATTGGAATTCCGTGGGCGTCCATACTATAATATTATACTTCTCTATATAAATTTACTTCTCCCTTACTTGCTCGAAGCTCACCTAATAAAGGGACTATTCTTTTAAAATGCTCACTGTTATTATGTAAATTAATTGCTTCTTGATCTTGCCAATCTTCTACAAAGCTAACTATACAAGGATTATTTATATCTTGAAACAATGCATATGAAATACATCCTTGTTCTTGTCTGCTCTTTTCAATTAATTCCTTAGTTAACTGAATAAAAGTTTCTATTTTATCATCTTTAATTACACTTTTTGCTACTATTTTAATCACATTTATCACTCTTTCCTATAATTTATTAATAGCTTTTAATATGTTTTCTTTTTTATTAATACTTATTATAATACTAATACACATCAATTAAAATATCCTCATAGTTAAAATTTTTCATTATTAAGATCTATATTTAATTCATAGTATATCCTGCATCAAAATATACTTTTAGAACTGAATTATATGCTTCTTTTGGGGTCGGAGAATTAGAATATAATAATGGTTCATCTTTAGAACACCATGAATGATCATCGCTTAATCCCCACAATACAAGAGCTGTAATATTAGAACCTGATTTTTTAGATGATAAAATAGCAGACATTAAATCATGAGAATCCAAACAGCCAATATACTTTATTATTGATGACACTATTTCTGAAAAAACAAAGCCTCGTCAAAGGCTAAGAATCCAATTGAAAAGTGTTCATTTCATCATTCTCACCTAAAATGTAAGAATGTATATGGTCATCAAATACTAGTTTCTTTACTATCGTGTGACGGATTAGTGTTCCAATATTCAATTGATATCTATGATAAAGAATCTATGAGTAAAATCGAATTAACTAAAAAATTAATTGCAACACTTCCTAAACCTGAAAATAAAGGTTATGTGTTAGCTGATAGTTGGTATAGTTGTAAGGATATTTATAATACTTCTGAAAAAGCTGGCTATAGTTATATTAGCTCTTTAAAAACTAACAGAATTATTTTTCCGCAAGACAATGAAAAACTTGGAATAAAACTTTATAAGTTTGCTGCATTATTAAATATTGCTTATCTTTGACCTTGTCACCGTCAAAGATAAGCAATACTATATCTATAATTATGTTGGCAACTTAATAGATAGAAAGAATGTGTCTATTGTTTTAAGTTATCCTAAAGATGCTTTTCAAAAAAATGGAGCATTAAAAACCTTTATTCCCTTAGATAAATCATTAGCACCGTTAGATATTTTAACTCAATATGCCGATTGTTGGGCGATTCAACCATTTTTTAGAGATTGCAAAATATACCGCAATGATTCTAATCACTTTAATACTGGATATAAATCTGCTAATAAAATCCAGAAAATTCCAAAGCAATATATATTTACGAAGCTACAGCAAGCGGTACGCCGATAGAAAAGATTTTTGAGTCATTAAAAATATCCTAAGAATCTGTTTTTTATTCAACTGTAAAATTATTCAAGTAAAAATGCACTATTATAGTAAGTAAATACATTGTTCTCTAAACATGCAAAACTAGTAATAAAAGGAATCCAATTAAAATTTATTCTTTTTATTCCTTAAAATACACCTTTTTCTCCAACAAAAAAAATCAGGACTTTTTCAACAAGTCCTGATTTTTTATTCACATAAACTGAAATATATTATGAAACTGTAGCTATTTTAAACATCAACCGTTTTAGTCAATTTATGCTTAGCATAAATACTATTACAATTTTTCTCTTCTCTGTGTAGACTTTATAAATATCTCTTTTAAAGTTTCTTTGTCATCATCTTTTATTGCATCCTTTATTTTATCCAATTCCACTTCAAAATTTTCGATACTTTTTAATAAATTTTCTTTATTTCCAAGGAAAAGTTCACTCCAAAGGTCTTCATTTATATTCGCAATTCTTGTTAAATCCCGATAACTATCTCCAATGAAACTTCCTGTTTCTCTTCCCTCAACATCACTATTCACTAATGCAACTGCTAATGCATGTGGCAATTGACTTGTAAATCCTATCATTTCATCGTGATATTCTGGCGTTATTCTTCTAACTCTCTTAAATCCTATTTCATAAGCTATATTTTCTATAAGCTTAAGATTGTCTTCTTTATTCCTGTCTATTGGAGTCAAAATATAGTTTGCACCCTTAAATACTTCACTAGTTGCAAAATCTATTCCTTTTTTTTCTCTTCCTGCCATTGGATGTCCAAAAATGAAATCAATATTATTTGGCAATATATTTACTATATGTTCAACGAACATCTTCTTTATTCCAGTTGCATCTGTTATTACTGCCCCGTCCTTAAAATTATCCTTGTTATCAGTAATGAATTTTTTAACCAATCTTGGATATAAAGACATAATTATTAAATCAGCACTTTTAAGAATCTCTTCTCCACTAGTAAATCCTTCTTTAATTAACTCTGATTTTTTTGCCTTAACTAACGTTTCTTCATTTGTATCTATTCCATAAACATCATCATATCCTGCTTCTTTTAAAGCCATGGTGAATGAACCACCAATTACACCAAGACCTACAACTACAATTTTCATATTTAGCCCCCCAGAAATTTAAATTTCTTTTCCTTCCATATTTGCTACAACTTTAACCTTATCCATCAATTTATCAAATTGATCTGGTGTAAGAGATTGTTGCCCATCACTTAATGCATTTTCAGGATCATTATGAACTTCTATCATAAGTCCATCGCTACCAGCTATAACTGCTGCCTTTGCCATAGGCTCTACTAAATAAGCATATCCTCCAGCGTGACTTGGATCAATAATAATAGGTAAATGTGATAATCTTTTAATTACTGGGATCGCTTGTAAATCTAAAGTATTTCTAGTAATTGTTTCAAAAGTTCTAACTCCTCTTTCACAAAGAATTACATTTTCATTACCGCCTGCCATAATGTATTCTGCCGACATTAACCATTCTTCTATAGTAGCTGATAAACCTCTCTTTAATAAAATTGGTTTATTAGTTTTCCCAATTTGCTTTAATAAATCAAAGTTTTGCATATTTCTTGCACCAATTTGAATAACATCAACATCTTCAACAAAAGTATCTATATAATCAGTTGACATAAGTTCTGTAACTATTGGAAGTCCTGTTTCTTGTTTTGCTGTTTTTAATAGTTTTAATCCTTCAAGTTCTAATCCTTGAAAACTATATGGAGAAGTTCTTGGTTTAAAAGCTCCTCCTCTTAAGAAGTTTGCTCCTGCTGCTTTTACTCTTTTAGCTACTTCAACAATTTGTTCTTCACTTTCAACAGAGCACGGCCCTGCCATTACTCCTAAACGACTTCCTCCAATTACTGAACCATTAATATCAATAACTGTATCTTCCGGTTTAAATCTTCTATTTGCTTTCTTGAAAGGTTCTTGAACCTTCATAACTCTATCTACACCTTTAAGTACTTGCATCTTCTTTGGATCTATTATAGAAGTATCTCCTACAACACCTATAATATAGTATGTGTCTCCTTTAGAAAGATTAACTTCTAATCCCTTTCCTTCGATTATTTCTTTAATTTTTCTAATTTCCTCTTCGCTTGCTTTTGGTTTCATTATAATTATCATTGTTTTTTTCCTCCTATACTACTAAAAAACTTTATTTTTTAATCTACTATCCTACTAAACTACTAAGTAATCTAATTTTTATAAATTCTAATTTCCTATTATTTAATATTTCATTTAAATTTCATTATACATTTTATCATTTTTTACTTCTTCTATAAGCTTTTTAATTTCCTCTATTACTGTCTTTTTATTTTTGTCATTTATAACAATTTTGTCAGCATATTCATTATAAAGGGCATATCTTTCTTCATACAATCTAATTACTTTTTCCTTACCATCTTTAAGAAGTGGTCTATAGGAAACATCAACGTCTTCAAGAATTTTATCAACTGGTCTGTCAAGAAAAATTATTGTTCCACCATTTTTTAATATATCAATATTTATTTTTCTTTTTATGACTCCACCACCTGTGGAAATTAATATATCATTATATCCCATTAATTCTTTACAAGTTTCTGTTTCGATGTCTCTGAAATATTCTTCTCCATTTTCAAAAAGCTGCATAGTTGTTTTACCTGTTTTCTCTTGAATATATTCATCCATATCAAAGAATTTTATATTTAATTCCTCTGCTAAAATTTTTCCAAAAGTAGTCTTTCCACTCCCAGGCATTCCAATTATAATTATATTATTTTTCATCTTTTTCTCTCCTCTATTATTTATTTAAATTCTTCATTAATATAAGAACTTATCTCTTCACTTATTTCTTCGCTTATAGAAAAATCCTGCCATATCTCTTCAGACTTAATTGCCTGATAAATTAGCATTGTGAGACCTCCATATACACTTTTATTAAGCTCTCTTCCTAGACTTAAGAATTTAGTTTCCTTTGGATTATATACTATATCAATTAATACATTAAAGTTATCTATTACTTTATGACCAACTGGACTAACATCTACATTAGGATACATTCCTACTGGAGTAGTATTTATAATAACATGTCCTTTTATATGTTCAATTTCCTCATAAGTAACACATTCAATTTTATCATCATATTGCTCATCATTTTTATGAGTCCTAGAAACTAAATATATTTTACTTACGCCTTCATCTAATAAGAAAGTAATAATAGCTTTAGCTCCTCCTCCTGTTCCTAATACCATTACGACTTCATCTTTAAGCTTAATATTATTTTTGATTATTATTTTTCCAAATCCAAAATAATCTGTATTATAACCATATAATTTTTCATTTTTCAGTAAAATGGTATTAATAGCTTTTATTTTTTCTGCTTCTGGTGATATGAAATCCAAGTATTTCATTATCTCTTCTTTATAAGGAATCGTAACATTTACTCCCTTTATCTTAAGTACTTTTAAAGCTTCTGTAAATTTCCCTATATCCTCTTGACATACCACAAAATCTTTATAAGCGCCCTCGATATTTAACAATGAAAAAACTTTTTTGTGAATAATTGGCGAAATGGTGTGTTTTAATGTTCCTCCTAAAATTCCATAGAACTCCATTTAATCCCTCCTATTTTACTTTATATTTTTCTCATAAGCCCCTAAGAGCCTAAAGTATAAACTATTTTGCTTAATTAATGATAAAGCTTTTGTTACCTGATCTGAGTATGGCTCTCCTTCAAAATCAACATATAAGAAATATTTCCATGGACCATTTTTCATAGGTCTTGATTCTATCTTAATCATGTTTATATTATTTTCTGCAAAATGACGTAATAGCTTATATAGAGTTCCTGCTTTGTCATCAAGAGAAAATACTACACTCACTTTATCTGCATTAGGATTTTTCTCATTTTCTTTGCTAATAACTACAAATCTTGTAAAATTCTTTGACTGATTATTAATATTTTCTTTTATTACTTCTAAATCATATATACTTGCTACTCTTTTGCTGGCGATAGCTGCTTTTGAGTTATCATTTAAATCATTTATTAACCTAGCACTTGAAGCTGTGCTTTGGAAAGGTATCAATTTCCAATCACTGTGAGTTTTCAAGAAATCTGTACTCTGGCCAAAACCTTGTGGATGTGAATATATTTCTGTTATGCTTTCTAATGTTGTTCCTTTTATCCCCACTAAATTTTGATTTATCTTTATACATACTTCTCCAATTATATAAAATTCATATTGGTATAAGAGATCATACACATCAGAAATAGCACCTGTTGAAGAGTTTTCTATTGGAACTATGCCATAGTCAATTTCTTCATTTTTAACTGCTTCAAAAACTTTTTCGAATTCTTCATAAGCCTTTGCTTCTTTAGTATCTCCAAAATATTTAATCATAGCTTCTTCTGTGAAAGATCCTCTCACACCATAATAGCCAATTCTATCTTTATTTATAAACTCTTTAAGCTTAACTGATTTACCTTCGATAACAATTTTTGTGCTTTTTTTATGTTCAATAGACTTAGCTATTTCCATTATTTTTGTATAAAACTCTCTGGCTTCATCCTCATATTCTTTATTTTTAAGATACCCCAAATTTTTTTTAATAACTTGACTTTCTCTATTTTTATCAAAAATCGGTAAATTATTCTGTTTTTTATATTCTCCTACCTTTATTACTATATCCATTCTTTCTTCAAAAAGTTTTGTTATCTCTTTATCTATTTCATCAATCTTATTTCTATAATCATCTATAGCCGCCATTTCATTTCTCCTTACTTAGGAACAATTAAAAAATATTTAATTTCTTTAATGCACCTTAACTCATTCAAATTAACACTTTGCTTTCTTAATACACTATTTGCGATAAAAAAACTATATATTCATTAACTTAGAATTATAAATTTTTATTACTAAAGCACTAAATCAAGTATTCCAATTGCGGTTACAGCTTCTATTACTGGAACAGCTCTTTGCACGATACAAGGATCATGACGTCCTTCAATAACAAGCTCTGATTCCTTTTTTTCTGCAATATCTATCGTTCTTTGAATTTTTGATATTGATGGTGTTGGCTTTATTCCAACCTTAAACAGTATTGGCATTCCATTAGTTATTCCGCCTGTGATTCCACCATTATTATTAGTGTAAGTTTTTACTCTATCACCGTCATAATAGTATTCATCATTACAATCAGATCCTCTTAATTTGCTCATTTCAAAGCCTTTTCCAAATTCTATTCCCTTAACTGCTGGGACAGAAAACATTAAGTGAGCTAACGTTGATTCAACTGAATCAAAAAACGGATTACCGATTCCCGGATTTATTCCAAGAACAGTACATTCAATAGTTCCACCTACAGAATCTTGTTCTTTCTTCGCTTTCAAAATTGTATCTCTCATTTCTTCTTCTTTTTCTTGGATTAATAAAGGCAATTCCTTTGTTTTTAATTCCCCTAAAAGTTCTCTGCTTAATTCTACATCATAAAAACTCTTATCGTGAATATCTCCAATACTCTTAACATGGGCTCCTATATTAATTCCTTTACTTTCTAATACCTGCTTACATACAGCCCCAGCAAATACTAATGGTGCAGTAATTCTTCCCGAGAAAGATCCACCGCCCCTGTAGTCGTTAAATCCATTATACCTAATGAAACCTGGATAGTCCGCATGACCTGGTCTCATCAAATCTTTAAGTTTTCCATAATCCTTAGAACGCATATCTGAATTTCTAATTACTGCACAAAGGGGAGTACCTGTAGTTTTTCCTTCAAAGAACCCACTCAAAATTTCTGGTGCATCTGCTTCTTTTCTAGCTGTAGATAAATTACTTTTTCCTGGCGCACGTCTTGCCATTTCTTTCATAACCTCTTCAAGATTAATCTCAACGCCTGAAGGAAGCCCATCAATTGTAATTCCAATCCCAACTCCGTGAGATTCGCCAAATATAGAAACCTTTAATTTATTCCCCCACATTCCACTCATCGAACACACCTCCTAAATTCTTAAAATCATCCCAGAATTGCGGGTATGACTTTGAAACACATTCATAATCTTTAAGTATAATAGGTTCTTTACACATAGTTGATGCTATAGCCATAGTCATTGCTATTCTATGATCTTTATGACTCCAAACTTCCACGTTTCCTTTAAGCTCCTTTACCCCTTCAATTATCAATCCTTCTTCTTTTTCAATAATTTTAGCACCTAATTTATTAAGCTCTGAAGTTACTGCTGCTAATCTATCACATTCCTTAATTCTAAGTCTTCCTGCATTTATAATTTCTGTTGTCCCTTCGCTTAATGCTGCAACTAATGAAACTACAGGGATTATATCTGGACATTGAGAACCATCAATTACAGTTGCTTTTAGACCGTCATTTATATTTCCAATCAAACCATTATTTTTACCATTTAATTCCAATCCCATTCTCTCCAATATATCAATTACTTCCTTATCACCTTGAAGAGAATCCAATTTTAAATCATTAAGAACAACATCATTTGAAAGTGCATCAGCACAGAAGAAGAATGCTGCTTGTGAGTAGTCACCTTCAACTCTGTAATCAATACTCTTATAAATTTGATTTCCCTTTATAATAAATTCTTCATAATTGTTGTTTATAATTTCTACACCAAAGTCTTTAATAGCTCTTAAAGTTAAATCAATATATCCTTTTGATTCCATCTTTGTTGTAATTATAATCTTAGAGTCTCCATCTAAAAGGGGAAGCGTAAATAATAATCCTGTTATAAACTGTGAGCTAATATTCCCCTCCATCTTAAACTCTCCAGCTTTTAATTTTCCTTCAGTCTTTAAATCAAGAATACCTTCTTTATAAGAATACTTAATTCCTTGCTTATCAAAAATTTTGTAATAAGTATCTAGTGGTCTCTTTCCTAAATTTCCTCTTCCAACAAATCTGTTAACGCCCTCAAATAATGCTGCTATAGGTACTAAAAATCTAAGGGTTGATCCTGATTCATTACAATCTATAGTTCTGTCTCTTTTAACTGAATTAGCTTCAATATTTTCCTGACTGTTGATTCCATAAACCTCAAGATAATCTTCTTTTTTGGTTATTTTAGCCCCTAATGCTGACATTGCTTCAATTGTAGCAATAATATCATCAGAATAATCTATATTTGTAACCTTACTAACACCATCTCCAAGAGCTGCGCAAATTACTGCTCTATGTGCCATACTTTTAGATGGCGGTATCTTAACTTCCCCACTTAATTTTCCAGGATAAATTTTTAAGTTCCCCATGATTTTACCTCGCTTTTTTATTCATTGCTTAAGATATACTCGAAAATAACATATCTGCTTGCTAGCCTATTTTTTCATATACATCATTAACTAAAAAATTCTACATTTGTTTTTTCTAAATATGATTCTCCAATATTTCTTAATAATACTACTTTTAATACATTATCAATATTTTTCTTATCTAATGCTATTGTGTCTAAAACTTCCGAGCTATCATCTATTTCAACTTCATAAGGAAGATTGTATTGCACTAGTATCTCTCTTATCTCTTCACTAACGCCTTGATCAGTTAATCCTTTATTTTCTGCAATCTTACTTATTTCATACATTCCTATAGCTACTGCTTCCCCATGTGTAAACTTCTTAAAGTTATAATATGTCTCTATGGCATGACCTAGTGTATGTCCAAAATTTAGCAGCATTCTTTCTCCGGTATCTTTTTCATCATTTTCCACAACGCATTTTTTTATAAAGCAACATTTGTGGATAATTTTTTCTATATTGTTCATAACCTCTTCTTTATTTTTTAAGCTTTTCAAGAAGTAAAAGAATTCCTTATCTTTTATGCATCCGTATTTAATAACCTCTGCCATTCCGTCTCTAAAAAATCTTTCACTTAAAGTTTCAAGTACATTTGGATCTATTAAAACTAATTTAGGGTGATAAAAACTTCCTACTAAATTTTTACCTCTTTCTAAGTCTACAGCAACCTTTCCACCTACGCTGCTATCAACTTGAGCAAGCAATGAAGTTGGTATTTGAACGAAATCAACACCTCTTAAGAAAGTTGATGCAGCAAATCCTCCAAGATCTCCAATTACTCCTCCACCTAAAGTTATAATTAAGTCACTTCTTGTAATTTTAAAGTCTAATAGTTCATTATATATCAAAGGAAGGGTACTAAACGCTTTAGTTTCCTCACCTGGTTCTAGTTCCATTAGCTTAACATCATATCCTAAGTTAATTAAACATGATTTTATCCTATCTCCATAATGAGAACCTACATTTTTATCAGTTAGTATAAATATCTTTTTACCTTTAAAAACTTTTTGGATTTCCAGATTTACTTCATCAATTAATCCTTTTTTAATTATGATTGGATAACTTCTTTCACCAAGTTCAACAACTAAATCTTCCATTTATAAACACTCCTCTTTTACTTAAACAGTTAGAATCATGACTAAGATTACGTTATAACTATTTTCTATTTTTTAGATACTTGTAATGAGTAATTGTTAATGCCGACTGTTCCTTAATTTAATAAATTTATATTTCTCTTCCAACAGCCGCTGCAATAACTTTTAACTCTTCCATAAGTTTTGCAAACTTACTTGGCTTTATTGATTGTGGACCATCACATAATGCATTTTCTGGATCATTATGAACTTCAATAATAAGTCCATCTGCTCCAACTGCAACCGCTGCTTTTGCTAGAGGTTCAACCATCCAGTACTTTCCTGCAGAATGACTTGGATCAATTACTATAGGTAAGTGACTTAATTTTTTAACAGCAGGTACTGCACTTAAGTCTAAAGTATTTCTTGTGTAGTTTTCAAATGTTCTTATTCCTCTTTCGCACAGAATTACATTTTCATTACCACCAGCCATAATATATTCAGCGGACATTAACCATTCCTCTATAGTTGCTGATAAACCTCTTTTTAATAATATCGGCTTGTTAGTTTTTCCAAGTTCCTTTAGCAAATCAAAGTTTTGCATATTTCTAGCACCAACTTGAATTACATCTACATTTTCAACAAACGTTTCTATATCATATGGAGACATAAGCTCTGTAACTATTGGCAATCCTGTATTTGATCTTGCTTTCTTTAGCAGCTCTAATCCTTCATATTTCATTCCCTGGAACGCATATGGTGAAGTTCTTGGCTTAAATGCTCCGCCTCTTAAGAAATTTGCCCCAATTGCTTTAACTTCTTTTGCTATTTCATTGATTTGTTCTTCGCTTTCAACAGAACATGGACCTGCAATCATTGCTATTTTCTTTCCACCAATTTTAGCTCCATTAATATCTACTATTGTATCTTCTGGATGAAACATTCTATTTGCTTTTTTGAAAGGTTCTTGAACTTTCATAACTCTTTCAACTATTCCATTAGCTGCAACAATCGAAGGATCTATTGCACTTGTATCCCCAACTAATCCTAAGATGCTAACATCTGATCCAACAACTAGACTTACTGAAACTCCCTTTGCTTCTAGTTGTTTTGTCAATCTTTCTATTTCTTCCTGCTTTGCTTTTTGCTTTAATATTACTACCATTGTTATTGCCCCCTTGCATGTATTTGATTATTTGCGAAAAAAAAAAATGGAACTCATGTATAATGAGTTCCATAAAATATCAATACTGATATATATTACAAACTTATATAAAATATAAAAAACTCATTAAAAAGGTACTTTTCAGTTTTTTGCAAAATAAATAGCCAGCGCTAAAATAAAAGCCCCAGAATGTAAAATAAAAAAAGCTATAAAATTTTTGCATAACTGATTTTACAATATCCTTTTCCATGATTTTCTCCATTTCTAAATTTAATAATTATTTTCACGAACATTAATTACAGTATTTACATTTAAAATTAATCTTTTTATCATTATAACAAACTATAGTTAATTGTCAATATAAATTAACACTTTTCAAATAAATGTTGTATTTTGTAATTAAATAATTAAATATATTGTACTTTTATTAATATTAACTCAATAATTAATATATATTTTTTTCACCCTATTATTTTAGTTTTACAGCATTTATTCTAAAAATCTAGTTATAAAACTCCTATATAGATATATTAGTTGGTTAAATCCTTATAAAAAAACACCTAAATACTAGATGCTTTTTTAGTTAAACGCTAATTATAATTGCTTAATGGATTGTTTGCCCTTAGGAAGAATCTTAATAGAAACTAGCAAAGAAATTACCATAATTGAGAAACCAACCAGATACATTGCAGTATATCCAAAATTTCTTTGGATTGTACTAAACATATGTGGATATACAAAGTTAGCTCCTGCTGATCCCAGCACGCTAACAAATGAATATGTACCAGCAACTAGTTCGTCATCAACTACTTCTCTTATATATTTAAATAAAAATGTTAAATAACAACCATACATTATACCATGTAATTGATCCCCTAAAACAACTAAAGGTATTGAACCTGTTGAAAATAGAAGTATTCTAGTAGTTCCTATAAGAAATGCTATTATTAAATATTTCTTAGGCTTTTTATCCTTTAGATACTTTCCTACAAGCATGAATGATATAAATTCAACACATACTCTTGAAAATATTGATTTACTATATATAGAGTTAGCTAGATCCGCATTCCCCGTTATTTCAATTAAATATGTTGAATATGCAAATTCTATTGCGGTATACGTTCCTATGATTAAGATATTAATTATTCCGAGAATTACTGAATTTTTATTTTTAAATACAGCAATTAATTTTCCCCTATTTGGATTTCCATCTGCTTCAATATTTTTAAACTTCATAGCTATTAATAATATAACTATACATGACATTATGATTCCTATTATATGCATAGTTTTAAATCCATATTTTAAAATTATAGTTCCACTTAATAAAACTACGCACCCAAATCCTATGGATCCCCATTTTCTTATTTCTGAATACTCTACATTTTTTCTAACTGCTATTTCCTCAACATATACTTCATATACATTTCCAATTGTTTGTACTATAATTCCATAAAGAGCTGCATAAAAATATATGATGGTCTTGTTAACAGACATTAAAAATACTATCATTCCAATAAGTGCGCATAAATGTATGATAATAAATCTTTTTTTGTTTTTTCTCATCGAAAATTTACTTACTAAAAATTGCTGGGAAAGAATTGCAAATAATGCTCCTATAGATACTACAGTTCCAACTTGACTTAATGATAATCCAACTACTTGATTCAAATATGGCACATAAAAAGTAGTCACTATACTCGTTACTCCATAATTTATATAAGTAGTCAGGGAATAATAAAACTTTTCTTTGCTTTTCATATAATGCTCCAATCCTAATGAATTAAATATTTCTCCTATTCACCTCTATTATTAAATTTATATATTAAATTATACTCAGTTAAGAAAAAGTTTCCATAACATTAGCAATTTTGTAAAAATAATTATTTAGGTTTCATGAAAAATATTTTTAAAATTCGTTTATTCAATACATATTAGATGAAATACTTAAACATATAAAACCACTCTTTTATTTCTCTAAGTAAAAGAGTGGTTTTATCATAATTTTAAATTTCCTATCCTATGCTATAATATAGGAGATACCAATCTAATTAAGGACTCTTTAATTCTGAGAGACAAACTCCTACCATCGTATATTTTTCTAGTTATCTCTTCTGAGCACTCCATGTCCTTTATAAACTGCTTTTCTCCATCCTTTGCAATTCTATCGTCATAAATAAATGCATTAACTTCAAAGTTAAGCTTAAAGCTTCTAATGTCTAGATTAGCTGTTCCTATGCTCATTACTAACCCATCAGCTACTATGGTTTTTGCATGAATAAATCCATTTTGATAACTATATATTTTAACACCAGCTTCTAATAATTCTCCCACATAAGAACTTGCTGCCCACTGCATAAAGAAATGATCTGGTTTTCCCGGTATTATAATCCGTACATCTACCCCTGATAATGCAGAGATTTTTAATGATTCCAATATTGGTGAATCAAGGACTAAATATGGAGTTTCCAAATACAAATTATTCTTAGCATTATTAATTAATTTTAAATAAGCATTTCTTATATATTCTTCCTTGTGATCCGGACCACTAGTTACAATCTGTATTCCCACATCACCTAAGTCTTTCTTGAATTCTTTTGCATATTTATTATAATCAATTATTTTTTCACCAGATGCATGGCACCAATCCAGTAAAAATCTTTCATTTAATGCATTAACTGCTTCTCCTTCTATTCTTACATGGGTATCTCTCCAAAAACCAACTTCTGGATCCTCACTTATATACTCTTTTCCAACATTAAAACCTCCAACATAGCCGTACTGACCATCAATAACAACTATTTTTCTGTGATTTCTATAATTTATACGAGTATTTATATGCGGTAAAATTCCTGGAAAAAACAGTGAAAACTTCCCACCTGCATTCAAGTATTCCCTAAGAACTTTTTTTCTTAGCTTGCGTGATCCCATACTATCTAATAACAATCTAACCTCTAATCCACTTTTAACTTTCTTAGTTAGTTCACCAAGTATCTGCTTTCCAATAGTATCTCCTCTAAATATATAATATTCAACATGAATAAACTTTTTAGCATTTTTTATGTCTTCAATTAACTGACTAAATTTTTCTTTTCCATTTACATATACATCAATTTTATTATTAGTAGTGTATTTTACGCCAGAATTATTAAAATTTAGCCTCCTTAAATCAGCAAATTTTTCTCCGCCATCATGACCGTGTCTATTGGATTTATATGTATCGTTTAAGTTCTTTCTCTTCTTTTCATCAAACTTTATTTTTTCTTTAAAAATCTTTTGCCTACTTAGATTTTGACCAAACATGATGTAAATCACAAATCCAAGGCCAGGTAAAATCATTAATATTAAGATCCATGCCCATGTTGTTGTAGGATCTTTTCTTTCTATAAACACTAATGATAAAGAAAAAAGTATATTTAAAACTAAAGTTATAACTGTTAAGCCTAAAAGTATGTTCATTGATTCACATCCCTATATTAAACTCTTTCCTATTCTAATATTGTATCATAATAACTTATTCTAAAAAAAATATTATTTGCTTTTTTTGAGATAATATTACTTATAGTAAAAATTAATTTCATTTTTGATTAGGAAAACTACTACTAAATATTATTCCAAATATTGCATAAGCAATAAGTGGTAATAATTTTTTACTATTAAACACATATATATAAGTCAACTTCTTGACTTTTTTTGATTTCTTAATATATAATATTATTAAAATTTTATATTGTGCGATGAATAGGAGTATTAGTAATAATTATATCTTAAAGAGAGCTGTTGTTTGGTGTAAAATAGTGTTATATTATTATGAACTTGCCTAGGAGCTTACTTGTTAAAAGCAAGTACGGTAGACCCGTTAAAATAATAAGTGAGAAGGATAAATTTGTTTTTTTATCTCTTCTAATTAAGAGTGGTACCACGGAAATTATGCTTTCGTCTCTTTGTTTTAGAGATGAGAGCTTTTTTTAATTTATCCATTATCAGTGCATAGATCTAATATTTTAATTAAAATTTTGTTTTAATAACATATTTTTCAATTATTATAAGCATTTTTCTTTTATATGCATTATATTGTGCATTTTACATTAAAATTATAGGAGGCTATATCATGGCAAATTACGGAACAAAAATTGATGAAAAGTGGCAAAAATTTTGGGATGAGAATGAGGTTTATAAATTTAATCCTGAAAATTCAGGTAAAAAACTCTATACATTAGAAATGTTTTCTTATCCATCAGGCGCTCAATTACATGCTGGTCACTGGTTTAACTATGGTCCAACAGATTCATGGGCAAGACTTAAGAGAATGCAAGGATATAATGTATTTCAACCAATGGGATTTGATGCCTTTGGATTACCTGCTGAAAATTATGCTATAAAAACTGGAATTCATCCTCAAGATTCTACTTTAAAGAATATTGAGACAATGGAAAAACAATTGAAATCTATGGGTGCTATGTTTAATTGGGAAAATGAAGTTGTTACTTGTCTTCCTGATTATTATAAATGGACTCAGTGGCTATTCTTGAAACTTTACGAGAAAGGTCTAGCTTACAGAAAAAAAGCACCTGTAAATTGGTGCCCATCATGCAATACAGTATTAGCTAATGAACAAGTTGTTGATGGTGTTTGTGAAAGATGTAGTACTGAGGTTACAAAGAAAGACCTTACTCAATGGTTCTTTAAAATAACTGAGTACGGCGATGAATTACTTGATAAATTAGATGGTTTAGATTGGCCTGAAAAAACTAAGTCTATGCAAAAGCACTGGATTGGAAGATCTTATGGTGCAGAGGTTACTTTCAAAGTCAAGGATTCAGATTTGAAATTCGATGTATTTACTACAAGAGTTGATACTTTAAACGGTGTTACTTATGTAGTTTTAGCTCCTGAAAACAAACTAGTTGATGAGTTAACTATTCCAGAGTATAAGGCTGCTGTTGAAGAATATAAAGAAGCTGCTGCGAAGCAATCTGAAATTGAAAGACAATCAGTTTCAAAAGAAAAGACAGGAGTATTCACAGGATCTTATGCTATAAATCCTATTAATGGAAAAGTAGTCCCTATTTGGATTTCTGATTATGTATTGGCTACTTATGGTACAGGATGTGTTATGGCAGTTCCTGCTCATGATGAAAGAGATTTTGCTTTTGCAACAAAATTCAATTTACCAATCGAAAGAGTTATAACAGATAAAGAAAATACTAATCCAGACCTTCCATATTGCGAATATGGAGTACTTGTTAATTCAGGAAAATTCGATGGATTAACAACTGATGAAGCTAAAAAGAAAATCGTTGAAGAATTAGAAAAAGATGAATTAGGAGCAATGAAGAAAAACTTCAGATTAAGAGACTGGCTAGTTTCAAGACAAAGATATTGGGGTGCTCCAATTCCTGTTATATACTGTGATGATTGTGGAATAGTTCCAGTACCTGAAAAGGATCTTCCAGTGAAACTTCCTTACAATGTTGAATTTACACCAGATGGTAAATCACCATTAGGTAAATGTGAGGATTTTGTAAATACAACTTGTCCTCATTGTGGGAAGCCTGCAAAGAGAGAAGCTGATACTTTAGACACTTTTGTATGTTCATCTTTTTACTATTTAAGATATGTAGACAATAAAAACGATGATGCACCTTTTGATTCTGAAAAAGTCAACAAAATGCTTCCTGTAGACAAATATGTTGGTGGACCAGAACATGCTTGCATGCATTTATTATATGCTAGATTCATAACAAAAGCTTTAAGAGATATGGGATATTTAAACTTTGACGAACCATTCTTAAGCTTAACTCACCAAGGATTGATCTTAGGACCAGATGGACTTAAAATGAGTAAATCGAAAGGAAATACTATTTCTCCTGATGATTATATTAAAGAATATGGCGCTGACGTATTTAGAATGTACTTAATGTTTGGATTTGGTTATACTGAAGGTGGAGCTTGGAGCGACGACGGAATAAAATCTGTTGGAAAATTCGTGGATAGAATTGAAAGAATCCTTGAAAATTGCAGAAATATAATAAATTCAAATGAGAGCACTAAGGATTCTATTGATTCAGCTGAAAAAGAATTAAACTTCTGGAAACATAATACTATTAAAGGTGTTACTGAAGACGGAGATAAAATGCAATTTAACACTGCGATAGCAAGACTTATGGAGCTTACAAATGCTCTTAATAAGTACACTCAAGAAAATATTAAAAACGCAAACTTCTTAAAAGAAACTATAGTTGATTTCATAAAACTACTTGCACCATTTGCTCCTCACTTTGCTGAAGAGCAATGGAGCTTACTTGGAAATAATTCAACAATCTTTAATGAAAAATGGCCAGAATTTAATCCTGCTGCTTTAGTTAAAGACGAAGTCGAAATTGCAATCCAAATAAATGGTAAAATAAAAGCTAAAATCATGGTAGCTTCTAATTTAGATGAAGAAGGTATAAAAGCTGCTTCATTAGAAAATGAGACTATTAAAGAAAATACTGAAGGTAAAACTATAGTTAAAGTGATTGTAATTAAAGGAAGACTTGTTAATATAGTTGTAAAATAAAAAAGTGGCCACTTGGCCACTTTTTTATTAGTTATAGATATTCAACTTTAAAGCTATATTTGAGAGTGTAAAATAGTCTGTGTAAACTTCATTAGAATGATATAATAAATTATCAAATGAAGGGAGCACAGG
>NZ_JAKGTE010000056.1:0-20728 GCF_022324665.1 Clostridium sp. YIM B02500
ATCTACTGGTGCAACCGGAGCTACCGGAATTACAGGTTCTACCGGATCTACTGGCGCAACCGGAGCTACTGGAGTTACAGGTTCTACCGGATCTACTGGCGCAACCGGAGCTACTGGAGTTACAGGTTCCACTGGATCTACTGGTGCAACCGGAGCTACCGGAATTACAGGTTCCACTGGATCTACTGGTGCAACCGGAGCTACCGGAATTACAGGTTCCACTGGATCTACTGGTGCAACCGGAGCTACCGGAGTTACAGGTTCTACCGGATCTACTGGCGCAACCGGAGCTACTGGAGTTACCGGTGTAACTGGACCTACTGGCGCACCGCAACTAGCCTTCGCCGATGCTGGCGGTACACTTGCTGCTTCTATTACTATTGGCACTGAAACCTCAGTAGTAAGTACAAATATAAGTACGACAACTGGTCAGAATGTTAAAGTTGATTTTGCAGTTGGCATTCAGGTAGTTACTACTGCAAATTCTTCCATAGCCTTCCAATTAAGACTATACAGTAATGGTACTTTGGTTGCGTCCAGAGAAGTTGAGCGAGTAATTTCAAGTGCTGGAACTCAGCGTTTCCCTGTTAGTAACACTTACGTTGACACAGCAACGACAACAGGAACAACGACCTATGACGTAAGACTTGTTTTTCTAACAGCTACTAATGTCGCTTCTGCCACTGCAATTAATAGATATTTAAACTGTATAGCTTTCTAATGATTTTTTAATTTTTATAAGGATGCTCTTCTTGAGCATCCTTTCCTCTGTTTGTTTTTTAATAAAACAGAATCTTTTTTCCTTTTATATAGAAATATATTATTTCACATATATTAAAGCAAGGTAGATTAACTACTACTGCTGACCAAAAAGTAAAATTAGACTCTTTATTAGCAATTCAATCTGTATCAAAATATTTTTACTACCATATTATATAGTGTAAAACTTTAAAGAAGGTGGTTATTTGATAACTATTAGTCTCTGTATGATAGTTAAAAATGAAGAAGATGTAATTGCAAACTGCTTGGAATCAGTAAAAGATATAGTCGATGAAATGATAATTGTTGATACTGGCTCTGATGATAAGACAAAAAAAATTGTTAAAAGATATACAGATAAAATTTATGATTTTAAATGGATTGATGATTTTTCTGCCGCAAGAAATTTTGCTTTTAGTAAAGCTACCAAAGATTATATTCTTTGGTTAGATGCTGATGATGTTGTATTGCCTGAAGATGGCGAGAAATTCAAAGATTTAAAAGAAACTTTAGATCCTACTGTTGATTCTGTAACTGCCAAGTATAATACAGCTTTTGATGAATACGGAAATGTCACTGCAAGTTACAGGCGTAATCGCCTAGTTAAGAGGAGTAATAATTTTCAATGGTTTGGCTTCGTTCATGAATATCTAGCAGTTGGGGGAAATATAATCAATAGTGAAATTGCAATAACTCATAGAAAGTTAAAACAAACTCCAAAACGAAATCTAGAAATTTATCAGAATAAATTAAAAGAAGGAGTTGTATTTACACCAAGAGATATTCTCTACTACGGTAATGAATTATATGACCATAGAATGTTTGATGAAGCATTGCAATACTATAATAAATTTTTGGATTCAAAGCAAGGCTGGTTTGAAGATAATATCAGAGTCTGTGAAAAAATATGTGATTATTATCAATCAATAGATAAGGTAGAAGATGGGAGAAGATATGCATTTAGGAGCTTCGAATATGACACTCCTAGAGCTGAAGCTTGCTGTAAAATAGGCTTTTCTTTTTTACATGAAAAGAAGTATAAGCAGTCAGCTTTTTGGTACGAACAGGCTACAAAACTAGAAAAACCAAAAGACAGCTGGGGATTTTTCAATGATGCATGTTGGACATGGTTACCTCATTTACAACTATGTGTTTGCTATGATAGACTTGGAGATCACAACTTAGCATATGAGCATAATGAAATTGCTGCCAAATTTAGGCCTAATGATTCACGCATACTATACAATAGAAACTATTTTAAAAGTATAGGAATTGGTTAAAAAAGTACAGAGTATCTTTATGTTACTCTGTACTTTTTTATTAAACTTCAAGTAACAATAGCATTATGAAATTCATAAAATATATTAATTTTAAATTGTCTATTATAAATAAACCGAATATTTTAAAGAACCTATTTAATATTATAAATAGCTGCTACAGATGTAATAAAAAAACAAATGAATTTAAGTTATTATTGCCAAATTGAAAGGTGGCTTATGATTAATGCATGTCCAAAAAGTTTTAACAAATATTACTTGTAAAGAATATTGTACTTCTCATAATTATAAATATTCTGTTATAAAAGAAGCACATCCTCAGAAAATATACTTGCCAAATTATAGTGATAATACCGAAGCGATTGCGTCTATAGATAGTAAATTTCCTGAAATTTATACAGCTGAATTATCTAATGTAAATTTAATTGGTGCTAACCCTATAATTTTTGATGATAAAAATTTTTGTATCTATGATTTAGCATTTAAGAATCATGAGAATAAATTTGATTTTAGAGGCAATAACATTTTTGACATGAGAAATCGTCAAGCTTTTATTGGTTATACTGAATCATCTAAAATTATTAAGGAAGGAATAATGCTTACTTCCAGTGCCTCTTCTAATTATTCCCACTTTCAAATTGAAGTAGCTTCTAAATTATTACTTGTAAATGAAATTTCCGAATATAACCACATTCCAATATTAGTTGATGCGATTTGTCTTACTATACCTCAGTTAAAAGAAGAATTGGAAATGTTAAATAAGCAAGGAAGAGAGATTATCCCTTTAATTAGCGGTTATAGTTATAAAGTAAATAAACTAATATACGTTTCGGATTTAGCGATTTATCCCTTAAATCTAAAACCGGGCTTTTTAGTAAAATATGAAGATATTATCATTGATGATCTGGCTATTAAACCTCTAAATAAAAATTTATCAATGCAAAATAATAATCTTCATAGAAAATTATATATTTCAAGAAGAAAATCTCCCATACCAAGGTTAGAAAATCAAATTGAAGTAGAAAATATTTTTAAATCCTTTGGTTTCGAAATTATATTTCCTCAAGATATGTCTTTTCATGATCAATTGCAGACTTTTTCTGAAGCAGAATTCATAGCTGGTGCATCTGGTGCTGGACTTACAAATGTAATATTTGCAAATAAAAATGCAAATATAATATTTATACAGCCAAAGAACATCCAATCACCATGGTACTCAACTATAGCTGGTATATCTGAATTAAAATACTATTTTCTAGATGGAGGTCTTTCAGGGCACTCCAATATGCCATATTATCAAGGTACTTTTATATTAAATGAAGAATATTTAAGAAATTTTCTAAACACTCTCTTAAAAACTAACTAGATAAACTCTTTTATTATATTAATATGATAAAAGTAGTTTTAAGTAACTAAGCTGTTAGGGAAGGTGCAGTATCAAATGGTAATAAATATAAATGAAAATAAAATCGCATTTATTACGTGCGTAGATGATGAAGCTTCATATGAAAGAAGTCTATCGTATGTTAATAAACTTCCAGTACCTAGTGGTATTGAAATTGAAATAATAGCCATAAGAAATGCCAAAAGTATAGCTTCTGCATATAATGAAGCAATTCAAAAAAGTGACTCTAAATATAAGGTTTATCTTCATCAAGATGTTTATATACAAAATAGCAATTTTATAAATGAAATATTAAATATATTTAAAAAAGATTCAAATATAGGGCTTATTGGTATGGTTGGAGCAAAAATCATTCCAGTATCAGGAATATGGTGGGAGGATTCAAAAAAAGTAGGAAAAGTCTACGACAGTCATAGTGGAACCATGGACTTATTAATTTTTAATGAAATTAATGATTTATATTCCGAAGTAAAAGGAATAGATGGATTTATGATGATAACACAATATGATCTTCTCTGGATAGAAGATATTTTTGATGGATGGCATTTTTATGATGCCTCACAGAGCATTGAATTTATAAAAAAGGGCTTTAAGGTAGTAGTTCCTAATCAAAAATTTCCGTGGTGCATTCATAATTGCGGAATTGTAAATACAACAAACGGCTTTGAAGAATATCGCAATAAGTTCTTGGATACTTACTCTAAAGACATATTTCCTTTAGTCAGCATATTAATTCCTGCTTACAATCAGACTAAATATCTAAAGTCTGCACTTGACTCCGCACTAAACCAAACATACCGAAATACTGAAATTATTATATGTGATGATAGTACTACCAATGATGTACAAGCTTTGATTGAACAATATATGTTAAAAAACAATAAAATTAAGTATTTTAATAATGGCGGTCCACTTGGTCATAGAGGTAAGCTTAACGTTAATAAGTGTTTTAGAGAGTCATCAGGTGAATATATAAACTATTTATTACACGATGATCTTTGGGACTTTAATAAAATAGCTAAAATGATTGATTATTTTCTTTATGATGATACCCTCTCTCTAGTAACAAGTTATAGAAAAATGATTGATGAGAATGGTAATTATTATAACGATAATTTTAGAACTGTCTGTCAATATTCTTATGATACTCTCTTAACCGGAGAAGAAGCTGGGAAAAAACTTCTTTTATCAATGATTAACTATATTGGTGAACTGACTACTGCTATGTTTAAAAGAAAAGCCTTGGAATTTGACTGTGAAAACCATAATTTAATCGACTATGATAAATACCAAATATACTGTTTAGGTGATATATCCTTGTGGCTTAAATTATTGCAAAAAGGAAATATGATGTATATTTCTGAACCTTTAAGTAATTTTAGAATTCATAATTCTCAGAGCATTCAAGATACCACTTTAGCTTTCTGGGCTTCACTTGATTTTTTTAAGCTGATTATTTCTTCATATGAAGATGGATTTTTTCTTAAAGATAAAAGAGAGCTTCTACAAAGTCTTTTAGCATGGTATAAAGAATATAATGGAGACCTCATTAGATTTATTGAACAATATAATAATGAAGCTGAAAATGATGAAGAAGTAATGAAACTTAAAGATGAATATATACGTTGTTACACTAAATTTATAAATATATTATTAGAGTAATTGCATCATTTACTAAACTTAAGCTTATATCAATCGAAGTTTAATATAAGATACTATCAAATAAATAACAAGTCCACTTGCAAGGCTATTTGGGACTCGTTATTTATTTTCATGTGCCTAACTTCAATGTTTTGATATAAGCTTAAGTCCAATAATTGTTTAAATTATTTATATTGATAGGTAATTTTATCTTATAAATAAAGTATATATTGATCATATGCCACAGCTGATGCACCGAAACCTTCCTTTTGATTTATTAATCCTTCATTTAGATATCTTCCCTTGTTTTCATTTGATATACCAAAATCAAAATATTCTTTGTCATTATAAATTTCATTAATCAACTTATCAAAAATAATATCTAAAGCACCTATTGCTTTACCCTCTTCTGATGCCGATATATATTGAACATGAACATTTTCCTTATTTTCATAAACTACTACTCCGCCTAATAAAGTATTATCTTTGTAAGAACAAAACAACTTTATATTATTAGGAAAGATACTAGCAAGACTTTTAATTTCATTTACTGTATGAACAGGTCTTGATTCATGCTTTTCCATGAGATTCTGCTCTAAAATCACCCAATATTTATCATAGTCATTAGTTTCTAAGACAATTATATTATTTTTTAAGGCCTTATTTATCTGTCTTTTCCTTCTGGTTTCATAATCATTCTTTGTATTTAATTTTATTGAAGATGAAATATTTCTAATATAGAGTTTAGCATTATTTATAAATAATGCATATAAATCCTCCTGTGAAGGAATTTCATGATAAATATAAGGAATAGGCTTATATAAGATTGTTTTAATATTTTTCCCTTTACAAAAATTAATTAGTAAATTGAACATTTCTAACATAGTAGTTGTTTTCATTTTCTTATCTAATATAAAGCCACCATAGGTTAACCCGCCATGACTCATAAGCTCATTACCTTCTATATTTGTTGGAAGTATCCCTATCAAATTTTTCTTATTGTCGTAAAACATAAGAGACATATCAGTAAATCTATCTTTATGATAATCCATATATTCTCTCATAATAAGAAATGTAGCGTTTTTACTTTTCCTTACAAATTCATTCCAAATGCTTTTTTTATCTTCACTATACACTTCTAAATACATTAAATAATTACTCCTCCAAAATTGCATAGCCAAAGCCTGTCTTACCATGCCTATTTCCATTATAAAACATGTAAGTTTTACTATTGAATTTTACTATATTAGGATAACAAATCATTTCTGAATCCCAGCCACTTTCCGATTTTTCAATTCCTGCTTCTTCATCTAGTCTTGTCCAATCAAGTCCATTTTTTGATGTTGCAAATCCAATTTTATATGGTTCATTGGTGCTTCTTATTGAATACCACATTTTATACATATCATTTTCCTTTACAACCCATGGTCTTCCAAAACCATATTCATATTCATTCTTAAAGCTTATACATGTATGATTTTCACTAATCCATTCAATTCCATCATATGAATAGGCATATTTTATAACATATTTAGGATAACTTTTATCATTTACTAGAATCCAGTTTATAGCAGAAACATACCAGCATTTAAAAATATTATCTTCTACTATTATGCTTGTTGCAGAACGCAAATACGGTTCTTCTTTCGTTCTATCAAGAACAGGCACCTTGGAGATTTTAGTAAAATTCTCCCCATCCTCGCTTATAGCTAAACCTGCAAAAAGCATATAAGGTACTCTTTCACATCTTTGCCACCCATAATAATATAAATATTTTTTGTTATCCACTGTTAAGATGCAGGATGGATTAACCCCAGAATCGTCAAAGGTCCCAATATCTCCTATATCTAAGACTGGCTTCTCACTTATATTTTTTATATTTTTTAAGTTTAACATGTCCACATCAATATAGCCGATTCTACCATACATTTCTCTATCCAGTGTGGCAAAATAAATTCTTATAGTGTCATTACTTATAATATCTGCAGTTGGGATGAGTGCATAGCTCTGCATCCACTCAAATTCACCTTTAGGTGAAAATATTAACCCTTGCTTATTCCATTTCATAAAATCATTCCTTTAAAGAATTCTTTGTTCTTTCAGATAAAAATTCCACATCAGATGCTTTACCTTTTACAATTTTGCCACTCTCAATGTCTTTTAAAACTAAAACACCTGCTCCAACAATACAGTCACTTCCTATTTTAATATTATTTATTATCGTTGCATTAACCCCTATAAAACAATTATCGCCTATATTACAAAATCCGGATACAACTGCATGAGATGCTACAAAGCAATTATCTCCAAACCTTGAATGATGGCCAATATGATTTCCACTCCATAAAACAGTATTATTACCCAATTCAACAAATGGCTGCACCACGTTGTTTTCAAATATAAAGCAGTGTTCTCCTATCTTTACATTTTTCCATACAAAAGCATGTGAACTAATATATGAAGCTAATTTATATCCTTTATCTTTGCATTCCTTCATTAATCTTGTCCTTAATCTATTTAATTTCTTATAGACTGTTGCAACAAAAACATAATGATTCTCTGGATTATACAATTTTTCTATGTCTTCAAGAGGAATAACTGGTAATCCAAGCATTTCTTCATCTTTTAAATAATCTTTTTCAACAGAAAAGGCTACAACCTCATAATCAGAATCATAAGTAAAATATTCATATGCTATTTGCGCAAATGCGCTATCACCAATAATTATTAATTTTTTATTTTTATCCATTTATTTATCCTCCTAAATTAAGGTCTTATAATTAATATATCTTCTCTCCTGTTTGCCATTGGAAGCTTTTTATCCTGAGGAAGTATATAACTGTCAAATCCTGCTAGCCTACACCTTTGAATAATTGACATTACAACCGAGTCATCCATATTTTTTGCCTCAATATTGTTGAATTTTACTATAGGTTGCTCTTTAGTACCTGTGAAATTTTGATGATACTTTATACCTTGATTTGAAGAAAAAAATCTTTTTCTTTTTGATATATTAGGGATATCTCCAATAAGCATTACTCCTAATTCTTTTAAAAGAGTAAGTGAGGTATCAATAAAATTGAATATACTTTGTTCAGTAAATGCATATTGAATTACGCTGTAAGTTATAATACAATCAATTTTTCCTATATAATTTTGTATAAATTTTTCACATGATTTAGGATAATATCCTTTTACTTTTAATACAAAATCATATTCCGGCAGATGATTCAGCATTTCTTCTGAATCAATGAGTATTAACTTATGCTTATTTGTCTTGCAGTATTCAATTAGCATTAAAGTTAAGTTACTACAACCACATCCAATATCTAAAATTGTTTTATTTTTTTCATCTTCCATTCCAAGCTTAGTTATTATGTCATCAAATATAATTTTTTCCTTATTCTGTCTATATTCAATTGGAAAACCAACTTTTTCAATATCATTTAATTTATCATTTTGGGCTAATTCCTTAAATTTTTCATAACTCAAATCCTCAAATATATCTGATTTTAAGTCCACATTATACCTCTCCTTAAATATTTATCATATATTGCAAAAATGATTCTTCATCATAATATTAAATGTATTTCAAGAATTTTAGTCGTGATTGTGAATTGCAACATATATATCATACTTTCTAATTTATGTTTTTTATCACCATTATAGACCATCCAATAATCTTTTATTAAAAATGCTATTAATATAAAATCAAATAAAAAAACAAGTTTATATTCTAAAATTTGCTTTTAAATTTATTCCATGTAAGCTTTAAGTACACTTTCTTGCTATCAGCATAGAATATATAGATGAGCTAATTTTTTTATGATATGGAGATGAATAAATGTATAATTGTTCCATGTTTAAATTTTTAAGTATAAATAGCAACTATGGAAATCTAACGCCTATTGAGGAGGTATTTGATGTTCCTTTTGACATAAAACGAATTTATTATATTACTAATGTCCCACAGGGTGTATCAAGAGGTTTTCATGCTCATAGAAGACTTCATCAGGTGCTCATATGTATAAACGGCTCTGTAAAAATAAAATTAAAAAATCCTAAGGAAGAATCAGAAGTTATATTAAACGACTCATCTGATGGATTATATATTGGTCCTTACGTTTGGAGAGAAATGTATGATTTTAGTGAGGATGCGATTCTCTTAGTACTTGCATCGGATTATTATAATGAAAATGATTATATACGAAATATTGATTTTTATATGAATGAAGCTGCAACTAGATATTAGGAAGTGATTTTATGAAAATACCTTTTTTAAAACTTGAACGAATGCATGCTGAAATAAGAAATGAAATTTTATCTGCTTTCGAAAAAATATATGATAAAAATATCTTTATTTTAGGAGATAGTGTAACTGCTTTTGAAAGAGAATTTGCTAAATACTGCAATGTCGCCCATTGTATAAGTTGTGGAAATGGATTAGATGCACTTTCAATAATTTTACGAGGATATGATATTGGAGAAGGTGATGAAATTATTGTACCTTCTAACACTTACATTGCAACTTCACTTGCTGTTTCTTATGTTGGTGCTAAAGTGGTTCTGGTAGAACCTGATATTAAAACCTTTAATATCGATGTAAATAAAATTGAAACTGCTATTACTTCAAGAACGAAAGCAGTTATTGCAGTTCACTTATATGGTAGACCTGCAGAAACAGATAAAATAAAATTATTATGCAAGAAATACAACTTAAAGCTAATTGAAGATGCTGCTCAGGCTCATGGTGCTATATATGGTGGAAAGAAGGCCGGCAATCTTGGTGATGCAGCTGGTTTTAGTTTCTATCCCGGAAAAAATTTAGGCGCATTAGGTGATGGTGGAGCTATCTTAACAAATGATGATATTTTGGCTAAGAAGGTCCAAGCTATAAGAAATTATGGATCAACAATTAAATATTATAACGAATATAAAGGAGTTAATTCCAGGCTAGATGAAATACAAGCTGGATTTTTGAGCATAAAGCTTAAGTATCTTGATAAATGGAATTTTGATAGGCAAAAAACTGCTAAACTTTATTTAGAGGGAATTAATAATAATAAAATAATTCTTCCATATGTAGACTCTGTTCAAGAATCCATATGGCATGTATTTCCTATAAGAACAGAATTTAGAGATGATCTACAAAGTTATTTGAAAGCCAATGGAATTGGCACTTTAATTCATTATCCAGTACCTATTCATCTTCAAAAGGCCTATAAAGATTTAGGATATAAACCAGGCGATTTTAAAGTGGCAGAAGATATATCAAATACTGAATTAAGCTTGCCTTTGTGGTATGGAATGAATAAAAATGAAATTAATTATATAATAGATACTTTAAACAAGTGGTAAATATCACGAGAATAAATTTTTTTTCTTTAGTAATATACTAGCAAATGCTCAAAAGGACCTACATTTTTATTTTGTAGATCCTTTTATATAAATACTTAATTATTTTCTTTATTTAATTTACCTTTTATTTGTTTTGCGATTTCATTTGCAGCAATCATACCAGTTTGAAGGGCACCTTGTTGACTTACATGCTTTTGTGATATATGCTCCCCTGCAAAAAATACTCGATTTTCCATTTCAGGAACCGTTACATCATAAGAAAACAGTGTTTTGTCTTCAGGCTTTGATAATGCTCCTGCCGTCCATATATACTGTACATCTGACCAAATCAATGATTTGTAATCAATTACTTTGTCATCAAGGTAATGAGGAGTAAGGCCATGAACTTTTTCTATATACCTTATTACATCATCAATTAATAGTTCTGGACTTTCATTTCCAAGTCTCATTGCTTCCTGACACCAAGTATAACTAGCTAATAATACGCCTGCTTCATTTGGAGTTACTCCAGGTTTTAATACCCATTTACCATATTTATTAACTACAGCTTTAGAGTGATCAGAAGGATAGTAAATTGAAGTTAATGGAAGATCAGTAAACGAGCATCCTCCTATTATCTTTTTTGATGCATTTCCCATTTCCCAAAATCTTTCCTTAAGAAATAGATATATCTTATGTGATGTCTCATTGTTCATTTCATTTATAGCTTGTATTTTTTTTGTTGTAAAAAGAGGTTCTATTTCAATTCTTCTTAAGCTAGAAAATGGTATTGCACATATTACATAATCAAATTCTTCAGATGTTTTTCTATTATCTCTATTATCTGTATATTTAAGTATAATTTTATCTTTTGTAGAATCATTATATATTCCACAAATAGGGAACCCCATTTTTATTTCAATTTTCCCTAATTGTTCTTTACTAATGCCATTATAACCTTCTTCGTTCCTATCACAAAGCGCTTCATATAAAGAATGAGGTAAATTTATCATTCCTTCAGTAATACGATAATTATATTCAAAATCAGCTGTATAATATTGCTGAAGCATCTCAGTAAGACTTAAATTAAAAAATTGTTCTTTACCTCCCAAGCAGCCAAGCATTGTTATAAAATCCTGACTGACATCCATATTCTTACACGCATTTCTATAACTTAATTTATCTATGTCTATTATACTATCTGAGTATTCTGCTTTTACTTGAATTAATTCCCTTCTTACTTCTGTAGGGAGCGATTTCAAATATTTTTCATATATCTTTCCATAAAATTCAAACCATATTTGTTTTTTCTCTGCTTCACTCAGATTAAATTTAGAATATATATTATTTTCTACACTTTTTCCTTTAGCATCATTTACTGCTCGTTCATTTCTAACATATAACAAAGCATTATCATTATTATTTACAAAGGGACTTGTATGAAGTTTAAAGAGATTTATATAATGCCAAGTAGTTTCATGAGATATAGGTATACTCATTGGCCCTAATTCACCATAATATTTTTTATTTCTATCAAAATAATGGGTGTATACTCTTCCTCCTATCCTCTGACTTGCTTCAAATAAAGTAATGTTGCATCCTGTCTTTCTAAGTTCAAAGGCAGCAGCTAAACCAGCTTCTCCAGCACCAATTACTGCTACCTTTGTATCTTTAGCTATTCCTATTGGACAAATATTTGTTATCTCTTCTGGAGGGCTCATTAAATCAATTATATTCTCTAGATCATCTAATCTATTTTGTAACTTGAGTATATATTCAAGCATGGTATGTCTTTCGCACTCACCAGGATTATCTATTTGGTAAGGAGAGTTTGAATTATTATAAGAATTCATAACTTTCACATCCTAATATCTTTATTACATATATAATTATATATGTACCGCTTCTTTAGTCTGATGTTATCCTGTTTTATAAATTCTCATTATTGCCACTAATAGTTTTTCTATATCATCAAATGTATTAAAATATCCAGGACTAACTCTTACTGTGCCGGCATATTCTGTACCAATAAGTTCATGTATTAATGGTGCGCAATGGTAACCTGTTCGTACAGCAATTCCCTCTTCATTCAATTGGTCACCAACAATAGAAGCATCAATTCCATCTATATTGAATGAAATTACTGATCCTCTTCTCTTTACAGAATCACTTCCATAGATCTTTATATAAGAAAGTTTTTTCAGTTCTTCCAATAAGTATGATATTAATTCCTTTTCACATTTTTGTATGTTATCTATTCCAATTCGATTAATGAATTTAATACCTTCTCCAAGACCAGCAATACCAGGTGTATTTAATGTTCCACTTTCAAACTGATCTGGCATGAAGTCTGGTTGAATCATGAAATGAGAATTGCTTCCTGTTCCACCTTCTTTAAAATTTTTTAATTTTATTCCTTCTCTTATAAATAGGCCGCCTGTTCCTTGAGGTCCCAACAATCCCTTATGTCCTGAAAAAGCCAATAAATCAATATTATTTTCTTCTACATCAATTGGAATGGCTCCAACACTTTGAGATGCGTCTAGCATAAATATAATTCCTTTTGACTTTAAAAGGTTTCCTATGTTTTTGATATCTTGAACACTCCCAAGTACATTGGATACATGATTAATAATGACCATTTTTGTATTTTTATTTATCACCTCTTTAATATCCCTAATATTAACATAACCAGCTTTATCAGCACTTACTAATGTTACTTCAACCCCATTTTCACTTAGAGAGTGCAGTGGCCTTAAAACGGAATTATGTTCGATCACTGTGCTTATAACATGATCTCCTTTTTCTAAAACTCCTTTAATTCCTATATTTAAAGCTTCTGTTGCATTGCTTGTGAAAATCAAATTAAATGGACTAGGAATATTAAATAACTTACATATTTCTTCTCTTGTTTCCATAATTTTCGAAGCCGCTTTTATAGCCATGTCATATGAACTTCTTCCAGGATTAGCAGCATAGCTTTTCATACATTTTAGTACTTCATTATAAACTTCTGATGGTTTTGGAAATGACGTAGCCGCATTATCTAAATAAATCATATAAAGCTCCTTATTAAATATAAGTGTTATACCAATTCAATTGTTCTAATAGACTCTACTAATATTTAACACAATAAATTGTAATGAAATTAGACTCAATAATAAAAAGGATGATTGAAATTTTAGAGTTTACTTTATATTAAGTAATCATTTGTATAATGTAATAATGCATAGTTCTATACAAAATAGAAGAAACATCTAAAAGTAAAATTTCTAATTTCGAAATAATAACAATCATCCTTGTAGACAAAGCTCTTACAAATGATTCTGAAAATCACAATTTAATTTTCTTTAAAAGAACTTAAAAGGTCTATTTTCTAATATTTGTTATAGAACAAGGTTTAATAGAGCTAAAAGAAACTTTTAGAAGATTATCATTTAAAAGAAATATTTGCTAATTGTTCTCGTCAGCATTATCATCACAATCTGGGAACAATGGCTCTAAGTTTTGATCAGGATAGAACTTAGGAATTGGAGCTCGTACAAATTTTTCACATGGGTCTTCCTCTGGTTCTTCTTTACATGGTTCTTTTGGTACTGGACAATAATCATAAGCAGGAATGAGAAGTTGTACAATAAGTTCACATTTTACAACAATGTAGTAACCTAAAGTTATATCTAAAACACTGTCACAATTTTCATCTTCAACTATTTCACCATTTAAAGCTTGAGCAACCATTTCAAGTTTTATTATATTAGAATCTAAATCTTGTGCATCTATAACTGGTACATAACTTGCAGAAATTTGTGCTACAGAATCAGGACAATAGAACTTACCAATTACATCCGTTCTATTAATTTCATATAATTCACTTTTGTTCACACCATTGCAGTCAATATAATCTGCATAAAAAGAAATAATGTAAGAAATGACTATTTTCTTAAAGCCAGGTTTTCCTTTAAGTGGAATCTTATCTACCGATATTAATTTTACATTGAAGTCTCTACTTCCAATATATCTCTTTGGATCTATTAGTGGATCGCTTCTTAATTCGCAATCTGTAGTATTTGTATCAGGACCTTCGCAGTATACAAGACATCTTTTTATTAAGCATTGATCAAAGATTTTAGGTATTTCAACGCAAACTAACTCAGAAGGATCTGGTAAACGTCCTTGCTTATTTACAATACCAGGACGTGGTGAGAATTTTTTGAAGTTAATGGACATAAATTTTCCTCCTCTTGAAAGATTATGATAAATGTAAATTTATTTAGTATTTATAGTACATCATATGTGTGAACATAAAAGTGGTGACATTTAAAAAAAATTTTTTTCATTTAATTAATAACATTACTCATATAAAAATAACTATTTAATCATCTGATATAGATAAAAGATATATAACTTAGGGCTATGCAGTGGCTTTGAGTTAATATCTTCACTAGAAATTATAAATATTTTTTCAGAATAAAAATATTTATAATTTCGGTAAGTTCAAAAATGAGTATTATTCTTAAATTACATATATATATCGCAATGCATAATACACATTTCACAATTACGTCTAAAATTCTTGCAATATTTTTAGAATTATCCTGAAGAATTATTTTGGCAATATATATAAGTTTAAATTATACCTATTTAAATCATATATTATAATCTGGATATTTACTCAAGTCTAACTCACTTAACATTGAATTAGCTTTATCCTTTTCAGATAAAATCACATTTTCTATATTTTCTAAAGGCCAATTAACATTTATATCCGGATCGTTCCACATAATTCCGCATTCATACTCTTTTGCATAATAATCTGTACATTTATAATTTAATATAGCTTCATTGGAAATTACTAAAAAACCATGGGCAAAACCTTCTGGAACATAGAACTGTTTCTTGTTTTCTTCACTTAAAACGATTCCTTCCCAGTTACCATAAGTTTTGGAGCCATTTCTTAAATCAACGGCCACATCAAAAACTTCACCTTTTGTTACTCTTATAAGCTTACCTTGACTATGCTCTCTTTGAAAATGAAGCCCTCTTAGAACCCCTTTAACTGACTTAGATTCATTATCTTGAACAAAATTCATATTAAAGCCAGCTGCTTCAAATTGTTTTTTATTGTAATTTTCCATAAAGTAACCTCTATTGTCCCCAAAAACTTTAGGCTCTATTATATAAAGGCCTTTTATTTTGCTTTCGTAAAAACTGAAATTTCCCATATTCACACCTCTAAATTTGTAATACACTTGTTATTATATTCATGAACTTCGCCTTCCTCTACCATATCCATTAAATATTTTCCATATCCTGTCTTCATTAATGATTTAGCAAGTTCTATAACTTTTTCTGATGTTATCCAGCCTTTTCTATAAGCAATTTCTTCAAGACACGCTATATATATTCCTTGGGTATTCTGAATTGCATCAACGAAATTAGATGCTTGAAGCATAGATGAATGTGTTCCTGTGTCTAGCCAAGCCATTCCTCTTCCTAGTAGATCAACTTTCAATTTTCCTTCATTCATATAGGCTTTATTTAGATCTGTTATTTCTAGTTCTCCTCTGGCAGAAGGTTCTAACTCTTTAGCCTTTTTGACTACTGTATTATCATAAAAATAGAGACCTGGTACAGCATATTTTGATTTTGGATTTTCTGGTTTTTCTTCTAATGAAATGACTTTGCCGTTAGCATCAAATTCAACCACTCCAAAGGCCTTTGGATTTTGAACATAGTAACCAAATATATATGCTCCACTATCTAGATTAGCCGCTTTCATTAAATGTTCTGAAAAGCTTTGTCCATAGAAAATATTATCTCCAAGTATCATTGCTACATTATCATTACCAATAAACTTTTCACCGATAATGAATGCCTCTGCAAGGCCATTGGGTTTTTCTTGAATAGCATAATCAATATTTAATCCTAATTCTTTTCCATCATTAAATAATTCTCTAAAATTTTTTATATCTCTTGGAGTTGATATAATTAAAATGTCTTTAATTCCCGAAAGCATTAATACTGACATTGGATAATAAATCATTGGTTTGTCATATATTGGCACCATTTGTTTAGATATCGATTTTGTCACTGGATAGAGACGAGTCCCAGAACCGCCTGCTAAAATAATTCCTTTCATTTTAATCCCCCATAATATTCTGATTAATTGTCTAACTTCAGAATAAATTCGTTTATTAATTATGTTATGAAAAAGTATATTATATAGTTACTTTCTAAAATCATAAAATTTAAGTTGTCATTAATGCAATATCCCCCATTTGTAACAAAATATAATACAAATCATACTATGTAATAGCATGGCATACAATGCTATGTTTGTTTATAAAGGGGGTTAAAAAAATTGTGGGATACGATGATTTTTTTGATGAGAATATAGATAACAAAAGAAAATATTCTTCTATTGATAAAAAAAATGACGATAGATATGACTTAGAATGCTTAATGGGATTAATAGATTTTGATAACTGTAAGAGAGGACCTCAAGGGCCACAAGGACCACAAGGTGCTCAAGGACCTCAAGGAGCTCAAGGTGCACAAGGAGCTCAAGGAGCTCAAGGAGCTCAAGGACCTCAAGGTACTCAAGGCGCACAAGGTGCTCAAGGAGTTCAAGGTGCTCAGGGCGCTCAAGGACCTCAAGGCGCACAAGGTGCTCAAGGAGCTCAGGGAGCTCAGGGAGCTCAAGGTGCTCAAGGCGCACAAGGTGCTCAGGGCGCACAAGGAGTTCAAGGACCTCAAGGTGCTCAAGGATTCCAAGGACCACAAGGTGCTCAAGGTGCTCAAGGTGCTCAAGGTGCACAGGGAGCACAAGGTGCTCAAGGAGCTCAAGGTGCTCAAGGTACTCAAGGCGCACAAGGTGCTCAGGGCGCACAAGGAGTTCAAGGACCTCAAGGTACTCAAGGCGCACAAGGAGTTCAAGGACCTCAAGGTGCTCAAGGATTCCAAGGACCACAAGGTGCTCAAGGTGCACAAGGTACTCAAGGCGCACAAGGCGCACAAGGTACTCAAGGCGCACAAGGCGCACAAGGTGCTCAGGGCGCACAAGGAGTTCAAGGTGCTCAGGGCGCACAAGGTGCTCAAGGAGCTCAAGGTGCACAAGGAGTTCAAGGAGCTCAAGGATTCCAAGGACCACAAGGTGCTCAAGGTGCTCAAGGACCACAAGGTGCACAAGGAGTTCAAGGATCTCAAGGTGCTCAAGGTGCTCAAGGATTCCAAGGACCACAAGGTGCTCAAGGAGCTCAAGGTGCACAAGGACCTCAAGGTACTCAAGGCGCACAAGGTGCTCAGGGCGCACAAGGTGCTCAAGGAGCTCAAGGTGCACAAGGAGTTCAAGGATCTCAAGGTGCTCAAGGTGCTCAGGGCGCTCAAGGACCTCAAGGTACTCAAGGCGCACAAGGAGTTCAAGGTGCTCAGGGAGCTCAAGGATTACAAGGAACTCAAGGACCACGAGGATTCCAAGGAGCTCAAGGACCTCAAGGGCCACAAGGCGCTCAAGGGACTCAAGGACCACAAGGTACTCAGGGATTACAAGGAACTCAAGGACCACGAGGATTCCAAGGCGCACAAGGACCACAGGGATCTCAAGGTGCTCAAGGATTCCAAGGACCACAAGGAGCTCAGGGTGCTCAAGGTGCTCAAGGATCACAAGGTGCTCAAGGACTTCAAGGTGCTCAAGGACTTCAAGGTACTCAAGGTGCTCAAGGACCACAAGGTGGACAGGGATTGCAAGGAACCCAAGGGCCACGAGGATTCCAAGGCGCACAAGGAGCTCAGGGTGCTCAAGGTGCTCAAGGACCACAAGGTGGACAAGGATTACAAGGAACTCAGGGACCTCAAGGATTCCAAGGTGCTCAAGGACCACAGGGATCTCAAGGTGCTCAAGGATTCCAAGGACCACAAGGAGCTCAGGGTGCTCAAGGATCTCAAGGTGCTCAAGGACCTCAAGGTACTCAAGGCGCTCAAGGACCACAAGGTGGACAAGGATTACAAGGAACTCAGGGACCTCAAGGATTCCAAGGTGCTCAAGGAACTCAAGGAACTCAAGGACTTCAAGGACCTCAAGGGCCTCAAGGATTACAAGGAACTCAAGGACCTCAAGGATTCCAAGGTGCTCAAGGACCTCAAGGCTCGAGAGTAATTAATATTTATCTTAGTTCACAACAATCAATTCCTAATAATTATTTCTTTGGAATAGGTATAGACTCGATTGATTTCCAAGCAAGCAGTGTAGTTGTACCTCAAAACGCTACAATTACTGGGCTAATTTTTAGTATTAGGAATGAGCCTTTGGATTTAAATCAATCTGTAAGTGCAGAGATATATAGAAGCACAAATTGTGGTGTTAATTCTACAGCAACAGGAATCATAGCAACAGTAACAGGACCAAATCCTACAAATTGTTGTGCATCTGTCCCTGCTAATTTATCTGTAAATCAATGCGATTTATTAAGTGTTAGAATTTCTAGAGTTGGTAACACTGCTGATTTAATTAACGGAGTTGCAGCTACTATTATATTAACTTTACCATAAATATCAAAGTCCTAATTAATTAAAAATAGAGTGTTGATTTTATTATCAACACTCTATTCTTAATTGTTTAATTTAGGGACAAAAAACAATGTACTAAGTAGTAAGTAGCTCTGCTAATTTTGCAGATAATTTCATTATTCTGGAATTACAACCAATTTCTCGTTGCATGAGGAGCAAAATTTTGCGTACTTAATACATGTTTCCAGTGAATCCGTTGGTTCCATAGGCCACCAACGAATTGATCCCATAGGTGCCTTAGAAGCAAAAAGCTCAATTTCCTCAGGAATACGCCCGACAACAAATACCTCAATATCTTTAAAGTTAGTTTCTAATCCTTTTTTTAGTGTATCTATCAATTTTTTATTTACATTTACAGGAGATGAGTATGGAATTGGAAAGATTATTGAAAGTTTATTAGAATTTTCATCAATTATATTCGCTGATTTTAAAGCTAAGTCTCCTTCTTCCCTCTCCCATACACGATTATATGATATAAATTCCTGTAATCCAAGCTCTTCAACTCTTTTGTGAATTCTCTCACTATAATATTTATACAGTTCTCCTATTAAAATTTGAATCTGTTTGTTTCTGGTAAAAGTTGAATTATCTCCATTTTCATTTCTATATTGTATATATAGCAAATCAGGAATACATATATATTTTGTGCAAAGAAATGTTCGAACTAATATATCGTAATCATCTGCAACTAATAGTTCTTCTCTATGCCCTCCAAGCATGTGATAGCACTCTTTGGTCCATGCCCGAGGATGATTTGGTAATCCAGCTAAATGAAGTATGGTTGTTCCATTTATTACTGTATTTCTTAATACATTTTGCCATCTGTGCATTTCATGAACCCAGACTCGATAATATACACCATATCCATATCCACAATCCCATCCATACCAATTTGAAATATTGCTTCCGACATATGGTTCAGTGCAATCTCCATATACAAATCCACAATCAGGATGACGTTTAAATGCAGCTACAATTTTTTCTAAGCAATCATGTGTCAATTCATCATCATGATCTACTTCTAATAAGATCTCACCAGTGCATATACCAGCAGCATAGCGTTTTGTGGCACCTATATAACCATTGCGGTGATCTTGCCTATATCTTCTTACACGCGGATCATCCAGAATTAGTAAGTCCTGATTGTAAGTGGTATCATTATCACCAGAATCGTCTACAATTATCCATTCCCAATTTGAATAGGTTTGATTCAGAAGTGAGTTATATACGCGTTTAATTTTATCCTTAGATTTATATGCGGCTGTAAAAATTGATACTAATGGAACATCAGAAGAAAACTTAGTAATTGGTATTTTTTTATTTTCTGGAAGGAGATCTGTACATTTTAGCCAGCAATAGAATAAATGAGATGGTTGAATATCCTTTATTGAATCATAATGCAGCCAGCGTTTTCTTTCATGATATGGTAATGCATATAGTGTTGTAAACTGGTCTGCATCGCCTCCTATTGAAACATATACACGTGGGGCTTTAGGGTTTATTTTTAAGGTTGTATTTTCTACTTTGTATAATTCAACTTTTATTCCACTTTCAATAATTTCTTTCAACATTTTTTCAAGTTCATCTAATGAAATTTTTTTATCAACAAACATATGGACTGTTAATAATGGAACATCATTAAAGTGCATTTTTATCCTCCTTTTATTTATTAATAGGTTGTTGAATAACTAATTTTTACAAATGGTTATTTAAGAAAATATTCTTAGAAATTATATATTCCAAG
>NZ_JAKGTE010000057.1:0-19154 GCF_022324665.1 Clostridium sp. YIM B02500
TTATTCTACCTCCAACCTTATAAAATAAACATATTACTTTTTGAAGTTTACACGAAAGTCTTGACAGACTCGAAATTAAACAATAGAATGTATGATAAGTTAAATTCTTAGCACTCATACATTCTATTTTCTTCATCAATATTTAATTGAAAACTTTTTTTCACCATCTAATACTGGAAGTATATTTAAATCTATATCGGAAACTTTAGCAAATCCATTTCCTTTTTTTATTTCGGACACGAAAGATAAGACATTAGTTTCTAGTCCTTGAAACTCAATTTCTACATTTCCGTTCATAAGATTCCTACACCAACCAGTTAAATTTAGTTTGCAAGCTGTGAGCTGAATAAAATATCTAAAACCAACACCTTGTACTCTTCCTTGTACTATTGCTGAATATCTAATCATGTGTTTATCCTCCAATTCCTTTATAAATCGATACTTTTGATAAAATATGTTTTTCTCATATTAGGCCTATTAGGTCAATTTGCTGATGAGCAGAGAAACCAAATCTATGATTTGGTGTGAATTATTTAAGCAGACATTCAAATCTGTGATTTGATGATGGCCGCTTACTCTGTGAATACTCAGTGAGCGCATGCGAGTCGAGCTTCCAATGATGTAAAATAGGATGGCAAATATACTTGTTATTATTTGATTGTTCCTAGCTATAGTGATTCATATAACCTAACATATATTTCATTCTTTGTTTTTTTATTATATCATAATATATCTAAAAATTAGATGATAATCACAAAAGTATTTATAATTTTCAGAATCTTTAGTATAATGTATATGTATTAGGGAATAATATGAATTAATTACACTATATGGAGGTCTTCGTATGATTGAAAGAAGCGTAGTATTAGTTAAACCAGATGGAGTAGAAAGAAATATAATAGGAAATATTTTAAGTTGTTATGAAGATAATGGTTTAAAAATAGTAGCCCTAAAGCTTATGAGAGCTACAAGAGAAATTGCTGAAAAGCATTATAGTCAACATAAAGGAAAAGACTTTTATGAGGAACTTATAACGTTTATAACAAGGAGCCCGCTATGTGCATTAATATTGCAAGGTGAAGATGCTGTAGCAAGAATAAGAAAGATTAATGGAGCAACTAGTCCAACAGATGCAGAAGAAGGAACAATAAGACATAGATATGCTAGAAGTAAGACAGAAAATTGTGTTCATGCATCAGACACTGTAGAAAGTGCTAAAGAAGAAATTGCTTTATGGTTTCCAGAAATATAAAATACGGACTTTAAATCAATGAATAATTGAATATTAGATTTAAAAAGGCCTACTTAGAATAACAATTAGTATTTAAAGTAGGTCTTTTTGTGTGTGGAGAATATAGATAAAACAACTATAATCTATACTCTTATGCGTATACCTCACCGAAATGAATAATATACTTTTGTTCCAGTTTTTAGGTAATTTTGATGGGTAATTCTAAGGCTATAAAGTTGCACCCAAAGTGCTAGCCTCAAAGAACAAGCTTTGAACTAGCACATTTGGAACAGATGGAATTGTTATTTTTTTGAATGTGACTAGTATAAAAATATGGTATAATAAAATAGAATAGCAATGTTAAGTCTGCAAGGGAGGTAATTAATGAAGTTAAGGAAAGCGAGTATTATAGGGGGAATAATTTTAGTTTGTCTCATCATAATAATAGTCATAATACTGTATAATCTGATTGGTCCAGGTGCAAAAGATATTAGGGCATCTAAGGATTTTATGGCTAGGTTATATTCAATTAATGCAATAAATACTGAACAAAATTTAGAATCTATAAAATATGAAAGAAGAAGGACGCTAAATAGTCAGAATGAATTAGTTCATAGAAGTATAGTAACTCAAGGTTTTGGTATAGATTTAGATAAAGATAATAATGTAATAGGTTTTGCAAAAAAAGAAATTCCAGCAAATGCAACAAAAGTTAATTTACAAGATGCTAGAACTTTAGCAGAAGGGTACTTAAAGAACATATATGATGGAGATGTAGTCTTAAAGACAATTAATAGCAATGAGGATGCTAAAAAGCTGCCATATTACTCATTCATATATACAAAGCAAAAGAACGGATATCCGTTTTATTTCGATGAAATAAAATTAAATATTGATAAAGAAAGTGGATTTCTAGATGGGTATTCCAACTCTACAATGCAAAGGGAATGTAAAGATCCTGTAATAAATATTTCTAGTGAAGAAGCAAAAAAAATATCTGTGGATTCTTTTGAAAAATACAATAAAGAAACTGTAGTTAAAGATGAAACTGATTTAGTTTATGCAGATAATAGAATGGAAAAAGAAAAAAATCCAATATATGAAGTCTGTTACATTGTAACTATAGATGGTAAAAATGATAAGGGTGCAAATATTAGTTGGAAGTTTTTTATTAGCGCTGAGAGCGGTGATGTTTTAAATATATTAAAAGATGGCGCTGAAAAAGAAGTCATTACAAATAAATAAAAAGATAGAGGATTAATCTGATATTTGATTATCCTCTATCTTTTTTCATTTTATAGAAATTTAAAATTTAGCAAATTCATAATATACTTGAGCTATTTAATTATTTGTTGGTGGATGCTGATTGTTACTACCAGGTCCGTAAGAATTATGTGTAGTATTCTTGTTACCACCAGTGCTAGCATTATTAGAATTTGAATTATTATTCTCATTATTATTTTCAGTTTTCTGCGAAGGTTCCGTACTACCAACGACAGGTGGAGCTAGTGTGTCATTATTAGTTACAGGAGGAGTCTCGGAATCTGCTGGGGTATTACCTGAATTTGAATTATTATCTGCAGGGTTTAAATTAGCTGAAGATCCGTTATTAAAATTATATCGATTAGTACCAGAGTGTATTGTGCAATTTGAAGTTGGTTGTGTTCCATCGATGAATAATTCTTCATAAACCCTGCTTCCTCTGAGGTCAAAATTACAGAAAAGAGTTGAAAGTTCACCAGAATCCTTACAAACACTAGCTTTTACTATTCCGCTAGGCTCTTCTATATCTTTTACCTCTAACTTTGCATGAGCTTTAGCCATTAATTTTCCCCAAACAACAGCGCACCCACTTGAACTACCATGGAGTTCTTTAGGATTATCATATCCAATCCAAACAGAAGCTGATAAGTAAGGTGAAAGTCCTGCAAACCATAAATCTGTGGAATTAGAAGTAGTACCAGTTTTACCAGCAACAGGCATATTGCCCCACTTTGCACCAGTAGCATTGTATTCATTTACTGGTCCTTTTAACATATCATATAGAATATATGCAGCTTGTGGTGAAAAAACTTTTGCTTGTTTTGGCGAAGTATTATCAAGTAAAACTTTACCTGTAGAATCAACTACTTTTGTATATAGCATAGGATCTGTATATATACCGTTGTTACCAAAGCTACCATATGCAGCAGCTAAGATAGATGTATTACCACCGTCTCTATCACTTGGAGAGTTATTGAATTGTCCTAAAGCAACAGCTGCCATTGATGACTTAGAAGCAGCGTTATACTTTAGACCAAGTTTTTCGCCGTATTCAATACCAGTTTTCATACCGATTTTATCTTCTGTTAAAACTGCACCAGTATTCTTTGAATGCGTAAGAGCATCTCTTGAGGTCATAAGTCCTGAATATTCATTAGGAGAATTTAGAGGATTATAAGGACCATCTTTTGCTGGAGAATACTTCTTTCCGATTTCAGGAGGTATTGGTGCATCATTTATAGGGGTTGCAGCAGTTATAATTTTTTGATCTATACCAGGACCATATACCGTTAATGGTTTTGTAGACGATCCGATAGGACGCAAATCATTATAGGCTCTATTTATTGATTGCGGACCTTGTTTACCACGTCCCCCAACCATTGCAAGAACATGACCATTTCTGTAATCCATTATTGTTGCGGACGCTTGTAATAAAGGAACGCCATCTTTATCGTAGCTTTCCTTGTTATTAATTCCTAAGTTTTTATAATTATCTAAAGTAGATTGGGTAAAATCTTGAAGCTCTTTATCCATGGTTGTATAGATTTTAAGACCACCATTAACCATTAATTTAGATACTTCTTCATCTGAATATTTATATTTTTCCTTTAGGTCTTCTTTTACCTGAGACACAGCAGGATATACAAACCATTCATAGTTTAATCTATAGTCCTTTTTAATTGATTTAAATACTAGACCACCATTTTTAACATCGTTAGCGGCCTTATCATATTGAGCGTCATCAATATATTGAAGCTTGTGCATCTGACTTAAAACAGTAAGTGTTCTATTAATATAAGGACTTGGATCCTTTTGATTGTTATAAGCGCTATATGAACTTGGAGCTTGAGTAATTCCGGCTAGATATGCACATTCAATCAAAGATAAATCGGGTGTGCTTTTACCAAAATATAATAAAGATGCAGCCTCTACTCCATACACATGACCACCTAGGGGGATTGTGTTCAAATAAGCTGTTAAAATTTGATCCTTCGTTAATGCTTTTTCTAAATTAATAGCTAAATAGGCTTCCTTTATCTTTCTTTCAAGAGAAACATCATTAGTTAAAATTGTGTTTTTAAGTAATTGTTGAGTTAGTGTAGATGCTCCATGTAGTCCTTTTTGTCCAGTAACAAATCTCTTTGCATCTAAAAAAGCTGCACCTACAATTCTCTGAAGGTCTATTCCATTATGTTGGTAGAATCTTTCATCCTCGATGGATACAAAAGCATTTTTTAAGTTAGATGGTATTTTGCTTGAATCTATAACGTAACGCTCCTCATCAGTCTGCATATTATCCATAAAGTCCCCAGCACTATCATATATACTGGAAGGTTGGTTTAAAGTTAATACAGCATCGACATTTAGAGGAGGCGTAGTTTTTATAATAGCAAAAGCATAACCTGCACATACTACTAACATTGCAAGAAAACAAAATATAAAACCAAAACATATGCCCTTAAAAATTTTTTTTGATTTCTTTTTCTTCTTTTTAGATGGCTTTTTTTTTCGTGGGGCATTGTTTGGTTTTTTCACGTTATCATTAATTGCCATTTTATCCTCCTAAAATTACAAGGTATATAATTTAATAATATTCTATATCATTATAGCATAATTATAGTATGATTAAATAAATAACTCAATAATAAAGGTGTTGACAATGCAATATTATACAAGACGAAAAACGCATAAATACATATCATTTATAGTACTTATTATAGTTATTATTGTCATTTTAAACATAACCGTAGTGTTTTTTGATCAAAGGGTCATGCCCTCTGTGACAGAAATAGCGACAATAATGGCAAAGTCCCAAACATTAGATATAATAAATAAAAAAAGTGTAGATATTTTATCAAAAGATTTTAAGTATGATGAGATGGTAAAAATTGAAAAAGACAACCAAGGCAATATAATTTTAATTCAAGCGGATACTGGAAAATTGAATTATATAGCAGCTGAATTGTCTACAGAATGTAATAAAGAATTAAGTGATATGAAGAACACTGCAATAAAAGTTCCTTTAGGCTGGATGAGTGATAAAAGTGCCTTTTATAATGTTGGCCCTAAGATAAGTGTTGAGATAGAGCCTATAGGAAATATAAGTACAAGTTATGAATCTAAATTTGAAAGTGCTGGAATTAATCAAACTAGGCATAAGATATACTTAAATGTTACAGCTAAAATTAGGCTTAGGCTTCCACTAAGAAATCAAGACGCTGAGGTGAGCACACAAGTTCCGGTTTCAGACACAATCATAGTTGGAAAAATACCAAATACAACTCTTGGATTTCCTACAAATGATCAGAGCAAGAGTGGGGATACAAATTAAAGGTATAGATAAACATTATATAACCCAGACTTATGCTATAGCTTACCGAAATTATAAATGTTTTGATTCCGAAAAACTATGAAAATATCGCTGAATGTTCTAAGTAGCAGGTTGTATCCACTTTAGCATGCAATTTGTGATCTTAGAATCATCCATCATAATTTCCTTAGAAACTGGAACAACAGCATAATTCTTATTTCGGCAGCTATATGCATAAAGTCAGGTCTTAATTTGGATATCCACAGAAAAAAGGTTATAAGAATTCGCCTTATAACCTTTTTTCTATATTTGATTGAACAGCTTTATATATTTATTTTTATTCCCAATTAAATACGTAAGGAACATTTCTATAATAATCACCATAGTTTAATCCGTATCCAACTACAAATACATCGTCAATTTCAAAACAGCAGTAATCAGGTTGTATATGTACTTTTCTACGAGAAGGTTTATCAAGAAGAACACAAGTCTTTACAGAAGCTGGGTTCAAACCTTTTATGTAATTATAAACGAAATCCATTGTAATTCCAGTATCAACTATATCATCAACTATAAGAACGTCCCATCCTTCAATATTATCAGAGATATCATTAACTACTTTAACAGACCCAGAAGATGTTTCGCTATGTCCGTAGCTTGATGTAGTCATAAATCCTATTTTAGCATCTAAATCTATAGCTCTAGCTAAATCAGCAGCATAGATAAAACTTCCACGAAGTAAAGATAAAATGTAAAGTTTTTTACCTTTATAATCTTCAGCAATAGTTTTCCCTAATTCCTTTATTCTTGTATTAATTTGTTCTTCAGAAAAAAGAATGTTACGTTTCTTATCTTCCATGTTTAAAAAACTCCTTTTATATTTATTTTTCAAATGTACACATTTCCTTAAAAATACACAGCTTATTATTAGCATATAAGTTCTAAAATAATATAATTCATTCTATTTGGTTTACAATAACTGATAGTTTGAATTTATTTTTGATGAATTTAATGTTTTAGAATACATAATATATATGTTGCAATTCACAATGCACATTTCACAATTCACAATTACGGCTAAAATTCTTGCAATATTTTTAGAATTATGATGAAGAATTATTTTTGCAATATATATATGATTACAGATAAAACATTCATAGGTGTTTATAAATTGTGCATATTTTTCAAGTTATGTGATAATTTACTCTAAATTTATAAAATGTATATTGTCAAGTGTAGATTATTAAAGTTATAATTAATGAATTAATAGTATAAAATTATATGAAAGTTGTCAAGATAGGGATATGAGGAAAATAGCGAGTTAAAGATGTAATGAAAAGTTCTTATGTGCAACATACAGGCTCTTTTCTAATATGTATATTTTGCGTCAGGAAAGTAGGAAGGTTTAACGCATAGAGAACTATCAAGGTAAACCTAACGATGCAGTATGACACGAGATAGATAAACATACTGTTTTGTTATTTTCTTAAATATCCCTTGGCTAATGTGAGGTGTTTATATGATATATGGAAATATTGAAGGGATTAGAAAATCTTTAATAGAAGAGTTAGAGAATATTTATTCTATAAGAAATTTAAAGGATGAAATATGTAATGAAGAAATTTTAAATATTATTTCTAGAGTTTCTAGTTTTATTGAAAGAGAAATCAGTGTAGCTATAAATAGAAAAGGTAATGTTACATCTGTTGCAATTGGAGATTCTACATCTGTTGAGGTTCCAATAATAGATATAGATGAAAAGAGATTATCAGGTGTTAGAGTTATACATACTCATCCAAATGGTTACTGTAATCTTTCAGCGCTAGATTTAACAGCTCTATTAAAATTAAAGCTAGATGCAATTATATCAGTGGCTATAACAGATGGTAATATAATAGATTTTTCTTTGGGAATGCTTAGTTTATATAACAATAAATTAGAAACAGAAGAAAAAAGTAATCTTTCTTTAAATGAAATTATGTCTATAAATATTTTAGATAGGATAAGATTTATAGAAAATTTAATTAAGAATAATGATGTCATAGAGGAAACAGAAGAAAAAGCAATATTAGTTGGTTCTGATACAAAAGAAAGCCTAGAGGAATTAGCAGAGCTTACAGAAGCCTGCAACATACCTGTTTTAAAAACTGTATTTCAAAGCAGAAGTAAAATTGATGCAGCATACTTTATTGGAAGAGGTAAAGTATTGGAAATCGCCTCTATGAGACAGGTAGAAAGAGCTAATGTAATAATATTTGATGATGAGCTTTCAGGATCTCAAGTTAGAAATTTAGAAGCTGCATTAGGAGCTAAAGTAATAGATAGAACAACATTAATATTAGAAATATTTGCAACAAGGGCTAAAACTAAAGAATCAAAAATTCAAGTAGAGCTAGCTCAGTTGAAATATAGATTAGGTAGATTACAGGGACTCGGAACTATATTATCTAGAACAGGTGGTGGTATAGGAACTAGAGGGCCTGGAGAAAAGAAGCTTGAAACAGATAGAAGACATATAATGGAAACAATATATGATTTAAAAGATGAGCTTAAGAAAATAAAAAGAACTAGAGAAGTACAAAGAGAAAAGAGAAGAAAAGAAAATATTCCTAAAGTATCTTTAGTTGGATATACTAATGCAGGAAAATCAACTTTAAGAAATACACTTTGTGATTTGGCAGCAAAAAATGAAAATAAAACTAAGGAAAAAGTATTTGAAGCAAATATGCTTTTTGCAACATTAGATACTACAACAAGAGCTGTAACTCTAAGTAAAAAAGGAGTAATAACTCTTACAGACACAGTTGGTTTTGTAAGAAAATTACCACATGATTTGGTTGAAGCATTTAAGTCAACTTTAGAAGAAGTTATATTTTCAGATCTTCTATGCCATGTAATAGATGTATCTTCAGATAGTGCAATAGATCAATATAATGCTGTAAATGAAGTTTTAAGTGAGCTTGGGGCTATAGATAAAGAAACAATATTAGTTTTAAATAAAATAGATAAAGCTACTGAAGAACAAAAAGCACGAATTAAAGAATTTGCAGTAGGGAATTTTGACGTAATAGAAATTTCAGCTAAAGAAAGAATAAACCTAGATAAATTATTAAGCTTAATTGAAGAAAAGTTGCCATATAACTATAGAAAAGTAGAGTATTTAATACCTTATGAGAAAGGTGATATCCAATCTTTCTTACATAGAAATGCTAGAATACTTGAAGAAGAATATAAGGATAACGGAACATATATGGTAGCAGAAGTAGATGATGAAGTTTTTAATAAAACTCAGGAATACGCTAAGGCATAAGGTTAACTGATTAAATATAATAATAAATATAGTCTTTCTGTAATATACTTAAAATAAGTATTGTTATAGGAGACTATATTTTATGGAAACAAGTGGACCATTGAACCCAACAGATCCGAGAAGTGCAAGATCCCTAAGAACTGCGCAAAGAGTATTGAATCAGGGAAGTACAGGTGCTAATGCGACTGAGGCCGCTGGTAACGCAGATAATGGTAATGTATCAGCGGATTTAAATAATGAATTAAAAGATATGCAGAATCAAGTTTTAGAACAGTTATCAAATATGAGTACAGCAATAGCACAAATAAGTACAGCTCAAACTAATGTTGCTTCAATTAGAATCGAGCAGATAAGTTTAACTTATTTTACTAGAGAGGTACGTCCTTTACTAGATGCATTGTACTTTATCTCTATATCATCTTTAAACATAGCAGGAGTTGCACAGGTAATACAAAGTAATACTTTTGGTGAGAGAAAAGAACTAAGGGAATCATTGGAGTTAGTTTATGAAATGAATCACGAACTTAATCAGATATTAGAGTCATTAAGCAGACGCATGAAGATTTACATACATCAGATAAAGAAAATGGATAAAGATTGTCCGCCATTTGTGAATAGAACAGAAGATTCTTAGATATTATATTTAAGAATCTTTTTTTATTCTTTAGGAATTTATATTCCAATAAAATCTGTGGATAATTTAAAAAAGGTTGATTGACTAGTTTTTGTATTTTAAAAAGAATAAAAAAGAAATCTTATTCGCCTGCATAAAATGTTCTTATATGCAGCAGAGCTGCTATTTCTGATGTGCAGATTTTTCTCACATGCGTTCGAAAAGGCAGATGCGTGAAAAAATATCCGGCTCCACAGTCGCCTGCGATTTTGTTCTTCGAATATTATAGATTTGAATAGTACTGTAAAGTAGTACCTTTAAATAAATATTTCTTTACGTTATAATGTTAGTAAGTTTGTTATAAAGTAAAACTTTGATTGAGATGTGATTAGGCTTTATCTAAATTTTAATTGGACTTATGCCTTAAAGGGCAGGAAATTCAGAAGCATGCAACCGTTATTTTTTAGTTAAAATGAATAAATGCCTTAGGTGATATCCATCTGATAAACAAAGTGAACAATGTCTTGGTAAAAGAAGGTGAAATTAAGTGTCAAAATCCATATTAGAATATCAGAAATCCTCTGAAAAGTTAATAAATGTATTGAAGACCAATAAAAAAGTGTTAGCTATATTTGCATTTGGAAGCATAATTAGCGGTGATCTTTGGGAGGAATCTGACATAGATTTATTCATTGTATATAAGGATATATTTGATAATGTTAGAGACATATATTCTGAAATACTAGGGGTACCGGTACATATAAAGGTCCTAAATAAAGAAAGCTTTTTGGAACTATACGAAAGTAATGGAAATAAAGGAGTTATAAGGAACTTGCTAATATCTTCTAAAATAATATTTTCAAGAGATGATGAAATTGAGAGCATTTTTAATAAAGCCAAATATAGTTTAGATAAATATAGAGAAACTTGGAACTTGGTGTATTTAGGCAATGTCATAAAAGATATTAGAGTAACTAAAAAGTATTTGCAAAACAATAGTGTCTTTACATCTTATGAAGTTTTAATTAGAGCTCTAGATAGTTTCGCTAAGTTATATTTAAATTTAAATGGATACACTGTAAGTAAGGACGCAGTAAAAATGGCTATAAACTTAAATAATAAATTTAATGTTATAGTTGATAATTTGTTTAATGATAAATGCGCAAAGGAAAATATACAAAACGCTGTAGATTATATTGAGAATTTTCTAGATGAAAATATAAATGAGGCAGCTAAGTCTTTATTAGATTATTTATATGAAAAAAATGCATTTTTAAGCTCCTTTGAGATAAAAAATAGTGATGAGTTCAAAGAATTTAATATAAAAATAGAAGATATACTAAAGGAATTATACAAGAGAAAATTAATAATGAAAGATACTAAAAATTTGGATTTGCCTTCTAATGAAAAATTAGTCAGAGAGAATGTGTATTCATACAAGAGTTATGAGGCACAATCAAAAAAATAGTCTTACAATCAATTAAAGGAGAGTTTTATGGATATTTATAAAGATTTTGCGTTTAAAGATAATGATATCCCTAAGTATATTCAAGTAGCCAATTATATAAAGAGTTTAATTGATAAAAGAAATATAAAAGAAGGAGACAAACTTCCAACAATACGAGAGCTGTCAAAAAAATTAGGCGTAAACAATGTCACTATAGTTAGTGCATACAATAAGCTTAAATCAGAAGGTTATGCCTATCAAAAGGTAGGAAGCGGTAGTTATGCAAAAAGAAAAGAAGTTGCTTCAAATTTTAGAAAAGAATATTCAAATACATTAAAAAAGATATCCATGGGAGATTTAACTAATGTAATAGATTTTACTGGGGAGACTACAGGGGAAGTGTTATTCCCTATTGATGATTTAAAAGGAATTATAAATGAAGTTTTAGAAAGAGATGGAGCAAATGCATTACTTTCAGACAACAGAAATGGATATACTAATCTTATTTATACTATAAATAAAGTATTTTGGAATAATAAATTAAACAATGAAGACATAATAATTATATCAGGTGCTCAACAAGGAATTGATATTGCATCTAAAGGAATATTAAATATAAATGATAATATAATAGTTGAAAAGCCAACATATGTAGGAGCATTATCAGTATTTAAATGGAGAAAAGTTAATTTGTTTGAAGTGCCAATTGATGAAGATGGAATAAACTTAAATAAATTTGAAAAGATATTACAGAAAAACGAAATAAAGTGTTTTTATACAATGAGTTATTTTCAAAATCCAACAGGAGTAAGTTATAGTATAGAAAAGAAGAAGAGAATTTTAGACCTTGCAGAAATTTATGATTTTTACATAATTGAAGATGATTATTTATCGGAACTTATATATGAAAATTCATTAGAATATGTGCCGTTTAAATGGCTTGATAAAAATGATAGGGTAATTTATATAAAAAGTTTTTCGAAAATATTTCTTCCAGGAATAAGATTAGGATACTTAGTTGCACCAGAAGTATTCAGTGAAACTCTTCAAAATTCAAAGCACAATACAGATATAACTACTTCAAGTTTAATGCAGAGAGCTTTGGAATTATATATTTCGAGCAATAAGTGGAAAAAGAATATTAAAAATCTAAATGATGAATATATAAAAAGGTATACGCATTTAAAAACAATTCTAGATAGTGAATTTAAAGATATGTTAACCTACAATGATCCAAAAGGTGGATTAAATTTTTATATAACTTTAAAAGATGAATTTAAGATTAATACTAAAGAACTTTTTATAAAACTTAAAAAGAAAAATGTATATATTACTCCAGGGGCTATGTTCTTTACATCACAAAATGATGGACAAGATTCTTTTAGGATAGCCTTTTATCAAACCGATAAAGAAAAGATTGAAAAAGGTATGAAAATACTTAAGGAAGAATTAATTTTAGCCAAAGAACATAGAAGTGACCAGTTAAATTAATTAGTGAGAGATTTTATCGGATGTCTAGTAGCTGTAACATTCCCATATTCTATTAAAGTGGGAGATAACAGTGGCACGACCCTAGGTTCAACTAACCTTCAGTGGGAGATTTACCATCAAGGGGCACCTAAAAACTCCCTCTGAGGCTAAGTTTCACTTCATGTTAATATTCTTAAGAATTTTAGAATATATATTTTAAACAATATTAGAATATATATTCTGTACAATATATATTCTTCAGAATATGCAGTGAAAATGCAGCATAGGAAGTATTATAATATTCTAATTATTTAAGTATGTATAAAGTTGTTTTAAATCAATATGCGTACTATATATTCTGATTTTAGATTGAAAAGGAGCTAGATTGATATGTCGTACATTACAGTAAAAGACTTTGGGGAAGATAGATTTGAAGAAAAGAAGTCAGAGTTTATTGGTTATGCAAAAAGGGTAGAAAATGAAGAGGAAGCTAAAGCTTTTATAAATGAGATAAAGAATATGCACAAGCAGGCAAGGCATAATTGCTCAGCATATATAATCGGAAAAGACATGAATATTCAAAGGTACTCAGATGATGGCGAACCACAGGGAACAGCAGGAATACCAATTCTTGAAGTGATGAAAAAAAGTAGAGTGACAGATTGTGCAGTAGTTGTTACGAGATATTTTGGCGGAATACTTTTAGGGGCAGGTGGTTTAACTAGAGCCTATACAAAAGGTGCCAGCATCGCAATAAAATCAGCTGGAGTTGTAGAAAAAGTTGAAGGCTTAAAATTAAGTTTTGAAATGGAATATGATTTGTTTGGAAAAGTTCAATATACATGCGGTCAAAATTCTTGGCATATAGAGGATACTGAATACAGCGATAAAGTGATTGTTAATATATTAGCTGAAAAGTTAATGGCTGAAGATATAGAAAACGAGATTGTAGAAGTTACTAACGGAAAAGTAATAGTTAGAAAAAGTGAAGAGGACATATATTTTAAAGAGGGAACTAGATTATATTTGAAAATATAATTAGTATTTTAGAATTATGGTTCGTTGCTTATAGATATCCAACTTTAAAACTAGACTTATGTGGTAACTTGCCGAAATCATAAATATTTTGATTCCGAAAAGCTATGAAAATATCGCTGAAGGTTCTAAGCAGCAGGTTGTATCCACTTTAGCATGCTCCAACTTTCCTAGGGAAGCTCGACTCATTACATTTGCTGAGGAAGTTCGAGAACCCAAAATAAAATTTTGGACTCTCACTTCACAAGCTAAAATGGAACAACCTACAGCTAAGAACCTTTAACAGCTCATTTTCAAATGTTTTCTTCACAAATATATTTATGATTTCTAGCTAAAGATAATCATTTATATACAGTAAATCTGGAAATATGTTCACAGAATAAGTCTAATTAATAATTGGAATGTCTATAGTTACTTATTTAAATCTCAGCGAGGAATTTGTGAAAGTATAGGAATATAAGCTAATTATAAAATTTATTATTCATGATTAACTACTTTACTAGAGATTTTTATTTCAAAGTGAAAATATAGTTTTAGCAATAAATTTTTATAATATAGAACTTAAGTTTATATATGCTGCAATGATAAGTTTGTATTTGAATTCTAATGGACTAGGGCGAAAATTGTGTTAAAAAGCTAGAGACTTGGCTGTAATATAATTTTATATTTTAATAAAGATTATAGAGAATTATTTGGTGATAGGATAATTGTGAACTTATGTAAAATGTGGTATAATAGCTGTTGGATTTTGTATTTTAAAGAAAAAATAATTAATTAAATGAATAACTTGTAATAAGAATCGTTACAAATAGATATTATATATATTGTTAACATGAAGCTATATTTAAAACTTTAGTAAGTTAAGTGCTAAAATAAGATCAAGATGTAGGGGCTTAATTGCAATATATATTTATAAAAATAGAGATAATTATTACGAATAAAGTAAGGAGGAAAACATATGTCAGGACACTCAAAGTGGCATAACATTCAAGCAAAAAAGGGCAAGACAGATGCAAAAAGAGGTAAGATTTTTACTAAGATAGGTAAAGAAATTGTGATGGCTGTTAAAAATGGTGGAGCTAACCAGGATATAAATGCAAAATTAAGAGATGTAGTTGCAAAAGCCAAGGCAGCAAACATGCCTAATGATACTATTTCAAAAGCAATTAAAAAGGCATCTGGGGAATTATCATCAGTTAATTATGAAAATATAGTTTATGAAGGTTATGGACCTAGTGGAGTAGCTGTAATAGTTGAAACTCTTACTGATAATAAAAATAGATCTGCTGGAAATGTAAGAAGTGCATTTACAAAAGGCGGCGGAAACATGGGTACATCAGGTTGTGTATCATTTATGTTCCAAGAAAAAGGCGAAATTGTCATTGAAAAAGAAGATAAAGATGAAGATGAATTAATGATGATTGCTTTAGATGCTGGTGCAGAAGATTTCGCATCAGAAGAAGAAGTATTTGTAGTAACAACTGCACCTGAAGAGTTCGGAACAGTTAGAGAAGCATTAGAAGCACAAGGTATTGAATTCTTAGAAGCTTCAGTTAAGATGATTCCAGATACATACACAGCGATAGATGAAGCAGATGCTAAGAAGTTCCAAAAGATGTTAGACCTACTTGATGACGATGATGACGTTCAAGAAGTCTACCACAACGCTGAATTCCCTGAAGGATGGGATGAATAGTCTTTGGAACTGTTGGAATAACTAATATCAAGAAGTTTTTGAAAAATTGTAAAGGCTAATATTAATTACGATATACATTAAATTTTTAAAAATAGATTGATGTATGTTATATTTTATAAACCATTTTCTGTCTAAACTGATAGAAGGTGGTTTTTTTGTTGTTAAAAGATTTATTAGAAGAATTTATTTTAGAATTGCAAATATAAAATTACAGTCTAAGAACTATGAAAAGTTATAGAAATAATAATTTATTAATGTTTACTTTTTAGGCAGTTGACAAATATAAAGAGATTACATATAGAGGTTTCTGTGTAAATGATGTTTGCAACGTTGCGTGGTTGGTATATACGTCGAGGCTCTAAAGGGAGTATGTTGTAATTTCTTCAACAATTTTTTAGAAGTTGCTGGAGAATTAAGTTTAACTCAGATAAATAGTACATAGTTAATTAGATCTAAAGTTACGCCTAACTTAAAAATTATTCAGTAAATCAGCCTTTGGTAAGAAAATAAAAAATGACTTATCGTGGTGTAATAAGTCATTTGAAAATAGTACTGAATTTGGACAATATTAAATTATAGTCGCAGTAATAATTTAATAAGCTTAACAATTCTAATTATAAGAGGTAATTGTGACAATATTATGTCAAATTAATTAACTTGATATGAATTGTTTTCTTTAAGGCAGTATATGAAATGACAATTGAATAATTATAAAATAAAAAGGATAACCTATCTGTTCCAATAAGTTATCCATAAATGATTAGTGTAGCTGTAATGTATGAAAGATAATAAACCAATAAAAAATTATCTTAAATTAATAGTATAGTGAATATTTTTGTAAAATTATGTTTATTATGTAAATTGAATGTAAAAATTATTTTAAAGCTAAAAAATAGACTAAAATTCAGGAAATAATTAGAAATAGCAATCAGATAATTGAAAAAGGAAAAGGATAGCTTGGCCAATACAATAAGCTATCTATAAATGGCTATTATATTTCTTAAGTGGAAGGATATTTAACTGATAAGAATTTATCTTACAATGTTACTATATCAAACAATCATTACAAAAATATTCAATATATGTTGATTGAATATAAATATTTCCTTAAATAAAATTAAGGTTTTGAAATAGTGAATTGGTTAATATATTTATGAAAGTTGATAAGGAATTTTCAAATTGGATGATGTTGGCCGGATTTAGGAAAATCAAAATTATTTTCCCTACTATTTTATTGTGTTTTATAACAAAATTGATGATTATAATGTGATGAAGTATGGTTACAATATTGTAAAGATAATTGCGGAAGTTCTTTTGGAATATTCAAATATTAAAAAGTAAGCCATAATTGCATATTTGATTACATATACAAAGCAATTTTACCTTGATGAATTGATAGCAGCTGAAAAGAAATCAAAAAACATTTTATATAATTGTCAATATTGAGATAGGATTTGTATAGAATATTCTTTTTTTTGAAAAGGTTTCCTGAATACAGTATAATTGTATTAACTACTTATTTAAGGGGATGAATAATAATGAAGAAAAAGATTATTAGAAAAATGATTTGTATAGGATTACTAAGTTTAACTCTGCTAGGATTTACATCTATAGGGGCGAGTGCAGAATGGAAACAGGATGATGTTGAATGGTGGTATGCTAACGGGGATTCTTATGCTACTGGATGGAATCAAATAGTTGGAAAATGGTATTACTTCTATTCTGATGGTTACATGGCTAAGAATCAATACATCGGAAGTTATTATCTAGATGCAGATGGCGCATGGACTACGAATATACCAGATTATGTTAAGAAGACAGGTGTGATTGCAGATAATAGCAGAATGGTTTATTTAAGTATTAACGGTTGTGTGTATCATAGAACACCAAATTGTGGTGGTGATAAAACAAGGGAAATCACATTAAATCAAGCAAAAAGACTTGGTGCTGCGCCTCACAGCAAATGTTGGGGACTTAGTGGCCTAATGTAAAAATATAATATATAAAGAAATCTAATGAAAGAAGGTAAAAGAAATAATTAGATTACAGGAATATATAATGTTTCGGCAAGTATAATTTCACGAATAAAATCAGGTAAACGTTGGATTTTTGTGGATGTGTAGCTATTATTAAAGTAGCGTTGGTAAAATATATAGATAGGGTTTGTTTTTGGTATGGTTAATCGCTTTAGCGAGAGTTACAACAGATAATATTATTAACTTAAAATCAGCTTGTATATTAGAGATAGTTTGCTATTTACTTAATACTGCAAAAGATAGGTGGACTCTAAGGAGGCGCAATTTAATGATAATGTATGTGTTTTTTGATCTAAGCAATAATGATAAATGCTTATACATAGGTGCTATTTATAGTTATTAAGAATTAATTTGAAATTGTTGAATTATTTTGCCGCTTTTTGTATAATAAGTTATGCGGGGGAGGAAGTAAATGGAAGAAATAAACCTAAAAAATATATTAAATACATATAAAAAGTTTAGTAAAAGACAGCGTGAGATATTAGAGAAGCTTGCTAAAACAAAAGAAATTTTTACATTTGAGAATTTGCAGAAAGAACTTCAAGCTGATGAAGAAGCAAAAGAGTTATTACAAAAAATAAGATTGGTTGTAAATGGTGAATATAAAAAAGCAAGTGTACCTAAATCTCTATCTAAATCCAAACTTGTATCAAATAATAATGATAATTGTGTAAAAGAAATAGAATTGATGATGTGAAAAACTAATTGAACTCTAGAAATAGTGTTCCTTTAGGTATAATTTCCGGTGGGGTGATTGGACTTGGATCAATAATTTGGACACATTTTTATTAAATTATTATCTTTACTAAAGCTTTTTTCAAAATTGAATGAAAAGACTCAATACAGGCATTATCATAAGGACATCTTTTTCAGCTGTTAGAAATTTTCATTTATTTATATACATAGTTAATTGATATTGGAAGTGTTTTTGTTTACTTATGGATTTGTTAATTGTAAAAGAAAAGGGATAGCTTGGCTGGTACAACAAGCTATCCCTAAAGGTTATTATATTTTTTAAAATAGAAGGATAAATAATTAGTAAGAAAATATCTTACAATGTCATTATAATAAATAATTATTGCAAAAATATGTAATATATGTTAATTAAGTATAAATGATTTCTTAAATAAAATTAAGATTTGTTCTAGAGTTTGGTGAGTGATTGAAAGAAATAAAAAAAATCAGATTAAGGCCAGCATGCCGAAGTTAATAAATATAAGATATAATTACCTTTTCAGAAAAAAATAACAATATTTAAAGCAACTTCTTACTTTTTAAATTTCATTTAGATTGAAAAGCAACATATGTAAAATATTATTAACAACAATATTGAATAGTTGTAAAAATTTTGTAAATATGATATTATAAATAGAGATATTTATAGCAATTAATCTAAATACTTACATAAAAGTGTAGCAGCACCTAATAATTATTATTAATATAAAAAGAAAAATTTGAAACAAGATAGACCAATTAATGATCATTATGGTATAATTATTATGGCATATATTGGCTACATTTAATATGTTATGCAAGAAATAAAAGAAATAACAAGTATATTTTGTCATAAGGAAACTTTGATCCATATATTTTAATTGGGCACTTTATATATGGTGAGTTAGTAGTGCAACCGACCTTTATATTTTATAAAGGCCGGTTTTTATATTTTTTTAGGTTGTTGAATAAACAGAATTTGTAAAAAATAAATAAGTCATCCCTTTGTGATATAATAATTTCGCGAAA
>NZ_JAKGTE010000058.1:0-17559 GCF_022324665.1 Clostridium sp. YIM B02500
TTTAAGTTGTAATGTTCGTTAGAAATGTATTTAGTTTTCTATCAAATGTTATAGCTAGATTATACAAGGAGGTGTATTTTTAAATGATGACACAAAAACTAGATGCAAAAGACACGCTCAAGATAGAAAATGAAAAGAGAAGAAAAATATTGCCACCTGAACAGACACTTATAAATCTTGATCTGCAGACTGGAGATGTAATGGCTGATATAGGATGCGGCATTGGATATTTTACTATTCCCGCCTCTAAAATTGTAGGAAAAAACGGTAAAATATTAGCACTTGATATATCAGATGAAATGCTGCAAGACGTTGAAGAAAAAATAATTGAAAATAACATATCAAATGTTGAGACTATTTCAACAGATGAAAATTACTTAAAATTAGAAAGCAATTCGGTCACATTTGCTTTTGCAAGTAATATAATTCATGAAGTCGAAGAAAAAGAGAGATTTTTAAATGAAATAAAAAGAATAATATGCCCAGAAGGGAAAATTGCTATACTTGAATGGGAAAAAATTGATAGTGATTTTGGACCGCCTATTGAACGTAGATTAGACAGGATGGATCTAATAAAACTATTAGATGAACTTAATTTTTCAACCATATCAACTATAGATATCGGTGAAGACTTCTACGGAATAATTGCCCAAAAATAAAATCAATTTCTATTGATAAACCAACTAATACCTGAACTTATGGGTATGCCTCACCGAAATGAATAACATACTTTTGTTCCAGTTTCTAGGTAATTCTGCTGGGTGATTCCAAAGCTATGAAGTTGCACCCAAAGTGCTAGCCTCAAAGAACAAGCTTTGAACTAGCACATTTGGAACAACTTGTAGCCAAAGAATCACAGCCATCAAAATTACCAACGAAACATTCCACAAAAGTATGTTACTCATTTCTGGTTGGAAAATACTTCATAGTTCAAGTATAGTTTATGATTGTGTTATCTATATTTATATATATATCCAAGCTAAGAAATTGACATATAAAGCAAGCTAACTCATGTAAATCAAAGGTATAAGTAAAAGCTTGTCTATATGGATAAACAATTTAAGAACTTCATTTATACTTTACAATAAATACAATACTAGAAAGTAGAAACACTTTTATGCAGCAGGCATTGAAAATGAGCTGTTAAAATCTCTTAATTGTAGGTTGTTCCATTAATGCTTGTCACAATGAAATTGGGAGCAAGCATTAATGGTGAAACCTTCATTTTAGCGCTTTCAGCGAAACTTTCATAGTCCTGTGAAATAACAATGTTTCTACTTTCGGTGGATTATATCATAAATCTAAATTTAATGTTGTTTATCTATATCACAAAAAAAGAGCTCCTCTTTAAAGAACTCTCTTTTATCTGGATTTCTAATCTAGCTTAATTGAATTAAATGGCTATACTCGTCCAAAATAGAATCTAATTGTTGACTTGCAACAATTACCTCAGGATCGAACAAATCAACTTTTTCCTTTATTATATTTAGAAGGTTTTGTTCCATCTCATAAATTTGCCTATCTATTTTGTTTATAGAATCCATAATTAATTCTCCTTTATTTGTTAATATCTTTAAGAATTTTTGCATAATTTTATTAGATAAACCCGTAGGATATATTACTGAAAGTGTTATATAAGAAGGGTTTGCTTGTATTTCCTACTGGCTTATTTCAACTTGTTTTGACACTAATATATTAACCTTAACTGACACTTATACTCTTTAAAAATATTAGAAAAAATAGTATTAATATAACACGCTTCCTACATTTAACCAATTCTTAATATAATATGAAAAAGAAAAGCTAGCTTATATCTTAAAAATAACCGTTCATAATTACTCATTAATAAATTAAAGCAATATATCCTAAAAACCTCTATTTTTACTAATTATAACTTGAATATATATTGCAATGTTTCATAGACTACTCTTGATACAACATTCAAACTTATTAAATTGCACCCCCGGCCATTATTCTTCTCTTTTACTAGCCCCTTATTAATTAAGGGGCTAATTTTTATTAAATTATATATTTTTAAAATTATAGAATTGTTGTGCCTAATTTTGAATATTTTATTCATTTGAGGGCAAGCTATTTTCATATTAATTTTTGTGAAAAGGAGAATTTTAATGAACAAAATGCTATTTCAAACTCGTAGAGAAAGGATTATATCATTTATTAAACTACTAAATAAAGATCTTGATTTAAGTTTTACTGAAAAGGAAATCGAAGATGATAATTTCACAGATATGCCTAAAAAGAATAATGTTATCCCATTTAAAAAAGTTGAATAACAATGTATCTATATTTATTAAAGTAGTCCAAGATATCTAAATATAATAAGCAAAAAAGAGTGCCAATTGTTGTTTGTTATATGTTAAAAAACTTAACAACATAATACTCACTCTTTTTTAATTTATTAAAGAAATATTTTATTACGGTAATCTTCTGAACATTTCCTTTCCTTTAATCGTTCTATTACGGAGCTGTCTCCCCAAAAATGCATTGGAAACACTTTATCTGTATTAGTGTTTTTCATGAAGTAATCAAATCCTAAGTAAAATTCTTCTCCTTGCCTAGGGTCTAAAACTACAAATGCAGCATCAAAATGCCTACTCTTGATCTTATTAATTTCTTCTTCAAATCTTTCTCTCGCACTTTCATTGTCCTTTTGATCCCTTCCATTCCACCACCATAGATTAAGATCCCCAGCATGATAAATTGTTTTATCTTCTGCTGTTACAATAAATGCTACGCCCTCATCTGTGGAATTTAATGTCTCTATTTTCAAATCTGATATTTCAAGAGTTTTATTAATATCTATAAATTCTATTTTTTCATAAACCTCATCATCAACGCCATGAGTATTAAAAAATTTTCTACCAAATTTCTTTTTGATATCTTTTGAAAAAATATACACAACATTTGGATATTTATTTAATAACTGAAAAATATCTATATTAAAATGGTCATGGTGATTATGACTTGAAAACACGTATATTGTCTTTTCTGGATCAAAATCTGGAAGCTGACCTTTAAAATAATCAAATATCAAAACTACTTTATCAAGTTCAACTGAAAAACAGCTATGTTCAACATATGTAATATTCATTTGCATCATCCTTTTTTATAAATTTCATCTCATACTCTACATCCACAAGAGTAATCTTCACCAATTTAACTTAAATAATCAATTCTTTAAGACAAGCAAAATCACTGGCGAATATATTTTATTTTTTACTCTCTATCAAATCTTAACTTACTAATCTTAAATAAATCCTATCATAACAACTATAAATATCAAAAATAAAACTGCTAATCCAGTAACCAATACCTTTACTTTAAGCATTGAATAAAGTATTTTGCAAAACTCTTCTTTTAGAAATTTAGAAAATACATTTATTTTTTCCTTGTAGCTTATATAAAGAAGTATTAGTAATATAGCGATTAAAACTGCTATTAATAGATACCATTTTGATATTTCATTATATTTATTCCAGTTTGCTCCAAGAACCCTTCCCAAAGATATAAATGTAGTAGTCCATATTAATGCACCTAAATATGCACTAATCGCAAACTTCTTATATGATACCTTAGTCATGCCAGAAAAGTAGCCTGTAATATGCCTTATTCCTGGAATAAAATATGCTACAATCAACAATATACCACCATATTTTTGATACCATGTTGAAATCTTATCCATCCTATTTTTATCTAGATTAATATAGCATCCATATTTCTCAATTAATTTTATTTCTAATGCCCTGCCAATGAGATATGATATAGTAATGCCTATTATAGCCCCACTTGTAGCCACTATAATGCTGAGCAGATAACTCATTTTATTCATATAAACAACATATCCACAATAAGTCATTAGTGCCTCACCAGGCAAAGGAAATGCTATTAATTCTAACGCTAAACTTATAAGCACTGCTATATATCCATAATGATTAAACAATTCTATAACATGATCCAATACTCTCACTTCCACGGCTTAATAATTTTCTGCATACTTCCTTAGCAATAAATCTTATCTTAATTCTCCATATTTTATAAAGAGTCGCAGGCAAATATGATTTATTGAAATTAATGCATTTATTATATTACTAATTATAACCTCTTTTCATTTATTTTGCATAGTTTATAGATAAACATTATCTATCGTCTAACCTGATGTATATGTCAAATTCTTAAATCGGATATATAGTTAATTAAATATGCTCATTAGATAAACATATTTAGAAAGTTGAAAAAACTTTAAGTTCATCTTTTCACTAGAAATCATAAATATATTTGTGGAGAAAACATTTGAAAATGAGCTGTTAAAGGTTCTTAGCTGTAGGTTGTTCCAATTTAGCTTGTCAAACTGAAAGTTGGAGCATGCTAAATTGGATACAACCTGCTGCTTAGAACCTTCAGCGATATTTTCATAGCTTTTCGGAATCAAAATATTTATGATTTCTGTAAGTCAGCACATAAATCTAGTTTTAGATTTTGATATCCATATAATCATTTAGCGTATATGTCTTTAAATATTATAAAAAGCCAACAGAACAAATATAACAATGTTATATTGCTCTGCTGGCTTTTTAACCGCAAGGGGATAGTTATTATATTGCGAAGAAATGGTTTTCTATTATTCTATGTTACTAATTACTTTAAACCTTGTTCGTAGCTTTCAATCATGTGTTTAACCATGTATCCGCCAACGTATCCATTTTGTCTTGAAGATAAATTTCCTTTATCTTGATTTTCGTAATCATGTAATCCTACTTCTGAAGCAACCTCAGTTTTTAATCTGTTTAATCCTTGTTTTGCTTCTGGTACTAATGTTCTGTTTCTTCCACTATTATTTGATGACATATACATCTACCTCCCTTAATTAATATTTTGTTTGCAGTAATATATTAACCAGTATGATAAATTATAATCTATAAAAATATTAACAAAAGTAGTACAGATAGCTTGTATTAGATAACTTTAGATAATCTTATGTTTTACTTTGAATCCTTTACCATCATTTATGATATTTATTCCTAAAATATCAGTGAATTGCTTAAGACTTTTCATATTATTTATAAATTTAACATTTCCTTTAGCAATCAATTTTTTAATTACTTCTATTATGTCTTTTTTCTGAGCAGAACTTAGTGTCATATAATTACTTAGGCACTCTCTATTAATATAAGTTAAAGTAGTCCATGCCTGTTCCTCTGATATGCTATTTACATCCATTAGCACCCATGTAAAATCTTTTCTTCTACTATTTTCGGGATATGCAGCTTTAAAAAATTCTATAAAATGATTTATTGGCTTGGGATCTTTTTCTTTAACATACTTACCAAGCTGTGATTTTAAACTATTCTTTAAATACATTATTGTATTAGGCTTTATAGCATCCTTTAAATTATCAATTTTAGTATAAATATAATTATATGTATCTGTAATCTGTTCCTCACTTGCATTTCCCTTTTTTAATACCTTTGTTAGATCAATGTATTCTAAGATACTTTTTTTAGAGCCAAGTTCTTTATTGTATAACTTTTCCCAAATTTCATGTGCAGTTAGACCTTCAAATTTATCGTTAACTAATGTTTCATCTTTATCCATATATGATCCTCTCTCTTTTAAATATATTAACTTTTATATCTTAACATAGTTTCTGCAACTTATTTAAAATAGCATTATTATAATACAGTATTTATAGCAAAATTCCTATAGAATATATTTTATATATGAAAAAATACTCAAGGCAAAATATATATATAAATATCTAACCTTGAGCATTTAAATTTCTATTATTAATCATTTTTTATTAATTACGTTGTAGACACATCTAAATTGTCATATGCACGATTTAGAGTATATCCTCTTCCCCCAACTTCCCTAACGTCTGATACTGTTATAAAAGCGCTATAATCAATTTTATTAACAATATTTTTTACTTTTTGCAGCTTTTCAGCTGGAATAACTGTGCTGATAGCTTTAGCTTCAACTTTTGAGTATCCTTTTTCTGCATGCAATAAAGTTACTCCTGTATCTGCCTCTGAGATAATAGCCTTTTTTATTTCATCATAATGATCGCTCATAATAACTACTTGTATCATTTCTTTTCCAAAAGTTAGAGTCTTATTCAACATAAAATAAGTTAAAAATACAACAACCAGGCCATACAATACATTAGTAACACTTGAAAATGTAATTTGCAAAGTTAAGATGCACAAATCAATTACATTTAAAGTGATATGAACTGGAGTATTAAATTTTTTATTTATTATAATCCCTATAATATCAATTCCACCAGATGATGCATTTGCTTTTAATATAAGTCCTGCTCCTATTCCTATTAAGCATCCTGCAAGGACACATGATAATAATATATCATTGCAATAATGATGCAAATTTTCATGCTTTTCAAAAAAGTCCAAAAGAATAGGAAATAAAAATGTTGATACTAAAGTAGATAAAGCAAATTTCTTTCCTAAAAAAAATAATGCCGATAAAAATAATGCAATGCTTATAATGTACACAACTATTGTCAAGCTTGCCCCAGTAAAATGATTTATCACTCTTCCTAATCCTGTAACTCCACCAACAATAATATTATTCTCTAATATTAATGTGCTAATAGCAAAAGCTATTAATATATTTCCTAGAAGAATGTAAATTAAACTATTGATTTTTCCTTTCATGTTATCACCCCAAGACACAGAATACCATAATACTTGAAACAAAAATGTAATCTATGTTACAATCTCATAAAAGAAGGTGAAAAATTTGGATAAAATAAAAATTCCAGAAGAATTATATTATTATTTTGAAAAAGTTGGAAAATCATTAACATACAATAAGAATGATATTATCTATATGCAAGATGATAACGCAACCCATTTATACTTGATAAAAAATGGTCGAGTAAGAGTGTATTCTTCTTCAAAAGATGGCAGTGAAATTACAATAGAAATAGTTGAAAAAGGCAGAATATTTGGCGAATCATCTTTCGTTCAAAGCTCAAAACAGCCTACTACAGTAAGCGCGGTTAATGATGTTGAATTGATTTCTTGTTCATTAGAAGATCTGTATCCTTACTTAACTCAATCAAAAGAATTAATGATTCTGCTTTTTCAGTTGCTTTCAAATACATGTAATCATCTTTCAAGTCTGCTTAACCAAGCTTACTTTTATAATCGTTATGAAAAAGTAGCTAATTTTTTATTGCAGCAGACAGCTGTTCCTAATAAAGATAAAAATATAAGCGAAGATTGCATTCCTTATTCTCATGAAGAAATTGCTTCTTGTATTGGTCTAAATAGAGTTACAACCACCAAGATATTAAACTACTTTAGCAAACTAGGATATATTAAACTAAAATACAAAAAGGTAATAATACTAGAAAGAGAAGCTTTAATTAAATATGTAGAGTAGAAGTCTAGAATTATCTTAAAAATAGGCTATGCTTTAATATAATGTTGAAATATAGCCTATAAAAATTATAAGTGGGATTTCCCACCTACAATACTTAATATATATGAAAATTATGAAATATTTATATATATGTCTTTAAAGTGTAATTTTAAATATTTTTCCTTTCCTATGAAATAAATTATTATCACTATAACTTGAATATTCTCCTACTTCTATCCCCAAACGATTATACATAGAAAATACCTTGGGATGACTTGATTTTAAATAAATTGCTTTATAATGTTTAGATTTATAATATTGTATTATATTCTTCAACCACATTTCTCCATTTCCTCTGCCTTCTTGAGCTATATGAAAATAGTTGAATATCAAAATGTCTTTATCCTCTTCATTTATATGTATAGGTTCTTTAAAAAACGTCTTATAATCAAGAATGCCACTACTAACAAGAGCAACACCTAAATATTTTTCGTCTTTCTTCATAATATGAAAGTCCATATTTATATTTTCATTGCTTTTTACATTCTCAATTAATTTACAACAATGATAAACTTCATTATAATCATCCCACTCATTTTCCGCTTTAAACAGTAAATTTTGTATTATTGGTGCAAGATATTCGCTTTTAAATTCACTTGAAACTCCAAAATTAATACCATTAGTTTTACTAATAATCTTCATTAACGAACCTCCTTTTTAAATAATGCTCTTAATTAATTGCTATTGCTTACTTGATTATAGTTTTTTTATAATACTTATTGTAACATAATTTACAAAATACCACATATGCCATACATACATTGGCTTTCTATTTTTTAAATCTCTTACTTTGCAATATGACTGTGCTACATTACTTTGAACTATAAAGTTTTTAGCCTTTATTATCTCTTTATCTGTATCAAATATTTGAAGCCATTTGAACCACTTAACATAGTTACTTAGGTATTTTGTTGCAACACCATTGAACCTGTTCATCCATTTTTTTTTAATTGCTATGGAGAGCATTAATAAGTTGAATGTGATATAATCCTTCCTTATGTTTACCTCTTTTACGAGAGCGTCTTAGCATATTAAAGGTTTTGTGCCTTTAAAACTTTCAGCAAATAATACTTCATCTGCTTCAATAACACCATCAACGTATCCCTTACCTAGAAATGTGCTTATACAATCAAGAAGATAATATCTTGATTAGTAACAATTGAAAATGGGCTATGGACAATTTGAGAGTGAAATTTCCTTTAGAATCCTCCCTTGTTATTTTAAAGTATACTATTTCAAATCTACCATGAAACAAAAAAAGAATGTAGTAGATTTGTTGTACACAAATCTAGCTACATACCCGAATATTGTGGTATATAGATTCTTTCACAATTACAAAACAATAAAAATCTAAATTACTATACTGTAAATGTATAACATTTACTCCTTTGTCACGCGCGCAAATGTCTCATTCCACTCTTCTATCTCTATCCTTTTATACAAATTGTCATTCACATAAATTGCTACTTCATCATGATTCGAATCTTCTATCTCTTCCTCAATAAAAAATGGCATCACTATAGGAATGCAATACTCCCCTTCTTCTTCAGGCTTACGCCCCATTTTAATAAAAAGTTCTGCTACGCCTGGATCTTTTATATGCACAATATCGCCTGGATACGTACCAACTATTTTAACTTCATCGCATGGCGTTGGCATCTCACCTGTCACAAATATATAAATTATCCCGTCTCTTCTATATGCAGTAGCTTTTTCTAATGCTCTCATCATTGTTCTGTATGGACCTATATCAAACATATCTTTCTCCAAAGAATTTATTAATAATTTATATTATGAATATGACTCTTAATAGTTGCTTATCATGAATATTTCTTAATAAAATACCACAACACTCATGAATGTTGTGGTATTAAAAAATATTTAAATGTTATCTAAATCATTAAAATATCTGCTCATTTTGCTCATAGCTAATTTCTTTGAAGCTCCTGATTTTCGCCACTCTTCAATCTGTTCCATGGCTTCATTAGGATTCTTTCCTAAGCCAACAAGTACACCTGATAATATAAATTCTTGATACAAATGTTCAGAATTGACCCCTTCTTTTGATTCTGTTAAAGCTCGATTAACTAGTGGAGCAATATAGCTAACCCAATCATCTGGAGTAAGATCATTTGTGTTATCTATATTCTCTGTAACAACTGTATCTTGTCTCATTAAGCTTCTATTCATAGATTCATTATTTCCAATACTATTTAATGTAAATAGATAATTGTATTTTGAAGCATGCTTTAATTCGTCTGTAATTATATCAAATAATACATCCCTGTAAACTCCTTCAGGAAGTCCTCTCCTAATAGCTCTATATCTTTCTACTGCTGCTAGCTCTCCAAATAAAGCTTTCTTAATACCTTCTAAATATGATTCAGGGACTTCAAAATTTTCTTCTTCACTCTCCATTGTAGCATCCATATCACCTGTAAAATCTTCATAGATCCTTCTAAACAACATATTATGTCTGCGTTCATCATCTCTAATAGATGATATTATTTCTTTCTCTTCATTTGTTGGCGCTTCACTAATAAGGTAATCATAAAACAATTCATCTTCTCTTTCTCCTTGAATTGCTTTTTTTACCCCCTGAATTGCTATCTGTAACTGATCATCATTGTTCATCTGATCATTATTACTCATTTGATTATTATTGTCTTCCATAAAATATTATTGATTCTCCTACAAATAATTAACTCACTTTCATTGTATTAGTTTATAATTCATTTGTGCATCAAGATTAATAATTCCATAGCTATGCCAATAATATAAATTATCTCAATTCATGATACTTATCACCCACATTTCCATGTAGTACTAGCAGTCAATAAAAGTTACTTTAAAAAACAAAATTTATATACAAACCTATTTTGAAATATAATTCAGTTTAATATTATGGTATAATTTGGTTTACATAACTTGTATGTTAGGAGTTATTATTTATGAGAAATAAAAAGAAATTTTCAATATTGCTTTTTTCAATTTTATTAATATTAGCTTTAGGAACAGGATATTACTTATATCATAAACCTGGAACTTTGAATAGTTTTTTATTAAATAATTATAACAAAGAAAATATTGAACAAATAGAGATTAGAAGTACGCTTTCGAGACAAGATAAATCAATTAAAGATAAGGATAAAATTAATGAAATCTTAGCTAATGTTTCCAACATAAAATTAGTTCGACATTATGGTAGTACAACGGATAAAACAAAGGGCGCTATTCATATTTTCATTTATGATAAAAGCAAGATCACTACCGAGATTATCATACAAGGGAAAGAATATATTAATATTATTAATGACTATGATAACTCAAATAAAGAGTATAAAATCATTGATAATAGCTTAGATCTAGATTATATAAATAGATTAATTTCATAAAAAAATCAGTATCTAATAATGCAGCTGCTGACCATATTACTATCGGATAAAAATCAGGCATACATTTGTCTAAGATTAGTATGCCTGATACATAAGCTGCTGTGCTACCCTATTATAAAATTCAAATTAACTTTCTGTTTCTGTAAAATCATCTACTGGGAATATTACTCCACCTTTATGCCTAGCAATTGTTTGAACTTCACTAACTATCAAGCTATGATCTAGCATTTTATAACATCTTTCTAAATCATTATTTTTAACAGCATCTGAAAATTCAATGAACTCATTAACCATACGGTGCTCATAATTATTTTCATTTACTTCTGAGCTAGTTCCATCATTCATAAGTAATTCAAATTTCTTACAAACATTGGCAGGAGTATCTTGATATATGCAGCCTTTATCTCCTTGAATATTATTTGCTATAGGTGCCTTACAATCTTTTGCACCAACACAAACACATTTAAATTTTCCATAATCTAAGATTAATACACCTGATGTATCTATTCCCCTCTCAATATTTGGATAATACTCAACATTTTCTGGTTTACCAAACAAACCTACTACATAATGAATATTATAAATATTTAAATCCATTAATGCGCCACCAGAGAATTTAGGATCAAAAGCAGGCAATACTTTCCCCTCTTTAAAGCTGTCATATCTGCTAGAGTATTGAGAATAATTACACTGAACAATCTTTATATTTCCTAAAGTCGGAAGCAGCTCTTTTATCTTTTTGTAGTTTGGGAAATATTGATTAGTTATAGCCTCAAATAGGAATAATTTCTTTTTCCTAGCTAAATCACTTAAAATTAATGATTCCTTATATGTTGATGTAAATGGCTTTTCAACTATAACATTTTTATCAGCCTCTAATGCTTTTTTAGCAAATTCAAAATGTAAATTATTTGGCACACCAATATAAATTATATCTAACTCACTATTTAGTAGTTCATCATAATCACAAAAAACCTTCTTAATCCCATACTTATCTTTCAATTCATTCAAAGTATCTTCACTTCTTGGCGTTCCGCAAATAGCCTCTAATTCTATATCTTGCAAAAGATGACTAATTGAAAGAAAATCCTTTACTATCATCCCAGCTCCAACAATTCCTAATTTCATATTAATTCCTCCCTTTTACTATTGATATCTCTTTAGTAACCTTATCAGTAAATACTCAAATATATTTAACTAAACTCAATTTATTTTTAGTTTTTGCTTATTTACTAATATATATTTCCTCTAATAATTGACTTAAATTCTTTTATTTGTTAGATATCATAGTTACTTTTAATAGCATTATAACCTATAAATTTAATTTAATCATCCCAAATCAAACCAATTAATAAAATTCAAAGTTATTATTCTTATCATCATAGTATTTGAAGTAATTCCTTTAACGAATGTATTTCATAGTTAGGAGATATTGATGATTCATTTACTGTTCCCTCCTTGCAAAGCCAACAAGTATCAATTCCAGCGATATTTCCTCCCTTAATATCTGACGTGATAGAATCTCCAATAATTAATGTTTCTGCCTCATTGAACCCCTTAATATGATCTTTGACGTAGTTAAAAAATTCAATTGCCGGCTTATTAGCGCCTATATCTTCTGATATAAAACAGTCTTTAAAGTACTGTGAAATTCCAGCGCCATTTATTCTTGAATACTGTGTCCTCGCAATTCCATTAGTAACAATATATAAAGTATACTTTTCATGCAGTTTACTCAAAACCTCATGGGCATCTGGCATTAACTGCACTCCTTGATTTAAATACAATCTATAGGTCTTCTCCCACTCTCCACCGTCTATACTCTTCCCATACTTAGACATTAACTTAGAGAATCTTATATTTAATACTTCCTCTACTTTAATCTTTCCTAGTTCAATATCAGCCCACATGCCTTGATTAATTTTTTTATAAACTTCATACAATTCTTCTGAATATATCTCACCCTTATCTCTAATTAAACTCTTAAACGATTCTCCTTCATTTGCGTCGAAATCAAGTAATGTATTATCAACATCAAATAATAACGTATTGTATTTCATTTCATGCCTCTCCCTTCCCTTTTATGGATAACCCAACTAAGATCTGAACTTATGCATATAACTCGCCGAAATGAATAACATACTTTTGTTCCAGTTTCTAGTTGGGATATATTTCATAGTATAAATCTAAGTTTAACATCTCATTTTCAAATGCCTGCTGCATAAAAATATTTCTGCTTTCTAGTACTGTAACGTATAAATCAAATTTTCAATGAGGTATTCTATATAGATAACCCAATTATAATATATAATTGGGTCAATTGAAATTACTCAGTGACGAAGTGAGTCGACTTTCCTTCTCTATTTATATAGCTTAACTATTTTTAATCTTTTTATTAAAATCTATTGCTCCCATAAAAAGAGTATTATCTAGACCTCTACAATATTCACACTCATCTTATTAATTTCAAATATAAAAATAATGCCAAAAATTATCGCAATATTATTCTTGTTTGTTTACATATATGGTAATATAATACATTTAAATGTAAATACATTGCAACAAGGAGATTTATATGAAAACGAAAATAGAAATAATACTAGGGTTCTTACAATCTGGAAAAACTAACTTTATAAATTCTATGATTAAAAATTGCGATTTACAAAATGAAACTATTGTTGTCATCCAAGATGAATTTGGACAAAGCAAAATAAAGAGTGAATTTATAAATTCAAATGAAAATATGAATATTATAAACATCGAAAATACTTCTAATGAAGAAATTAATGAAAAGTATATAAACAAAATTTTAGAAATATATTCTCCCCATAGAATATTTATTGAAGTTAATGGTATGAAAAATTCTAACTCTATAATTAATATGTTCAATAATAAAAATTTAAGAAAGTTATGCAGAATTGACGACATCGTAACCTTAATTGATACAAAAAAGTTCTTCATTTATTTCAGAAATATGAAAAGCATGTTAAGTACTCAAATTTATAATAGCAAGACAATAATATTAAACAATATAAATAATATCAACAAAAAAGACTTCTTAAATATTCAGAATCAAATAAAAAGAATTAATGAAACTGCTAACTTATTAGAGCATGCGCCTTCATTAAATATTAAAGAAATCCATCAAGACGAATATAGAGAAATTAGTAGTCATAGTTTTTCTGCAATTAAAACTATGTTTTATATGAGCCTTCTAATATTGTCATTTACGTGTTTTGCTGCATTATCTATTACTGATAGTAATGGATATTCATTCTATTTGGACAAGTTTAAAAATTTTTATACTGTATTCATTAGCATATTGATTCAAGGTATCCCATTTATCTTAGTTGGAAGTTTTGTATCTGCAATAATACAAATTTGTATCCCAAAGGATACATTTATTAAATTTTTTCCAAGGAATATATTCTTGTCATGTGTTATTGCAGCTCTTGCGGGCTTACTCTTCCCAATATGTGATTGTGGAACTATTCCTGTTGTTAAGGGACTTATAAAGAAAAAAGTTCCTATAGCTGCTAGTATTACTTTCATGTTATCTGCTCCAATAGTAAATCCAATAGCTATAATTTCAACAGTATATGCCTTTCAAGGTATGAAGGCAGTTGTAATTTATAGAGTCGTTGCAGGCATAATAATCTCTATTCTAGTTGGTTTAATTATGCATTTTATAACTAGGAAAGATGATGATATATTACGTATTGATAATGACGGATTAAGTTGCGAGTGCGGTTTTTGTAATGATGACTATGATTATTCAAGAAATAAATTTGAAAAAATCAGAGCAGTATTTATTCATACTGGCGATGAATTTTTTAATATAGGAAAATTTATGATCATTGGTACATTTTTATCTAGCATTTTTCAAAATATAGTATCTGCCGGTACCAACATTCCAATTTTGAGCGGTAATATAAGCCCCTTAATTGCAATGATATTATTGTCTTTTGTGCTTTCAGTTTGTTCAACATCAGATGCATTCATTGCTAAAGGATTTTTAAAACAGTTCTCAGTTAACTCTGTAATGGGCTTTCTAGTTGTTGGCCCTATGCTTGATATAAAAAATACGATTATGATTTTTGGAAACTTCAAAAGAAAATTTGCCATAAAGCTAATATTTTTTATTATTGTAGTATCATTTAGTATTCTTATTAACCTTAGGCTATAGATATCCAACTTTAAGACTAGATTTATGTTATAACTTACCGAAATCATAAATATTTTGATTCCGAAAAGCTATGAAAATATCGCTGAAGGCTCTAAGCAGCAGGTTGTATCCACTTTAGCATGCTCCAACTTTCAGTTTGACAAGCTAAAATGGAACAACCTACAGCTAAGAACCTTTAACAGCTCATTTTCAAATGTTTTCTCCACAAATATATTTATGATTTCTAGTGAAGATATGAGCTTAAAGTTTTAGCAACTTTGTAAATATGTTCATCTAATAAGTCCAATTCTTGAATTAGATATATATAACCACTAATGAATTCACGACTCTATGGATTGCTAAGCAATGAGAAGAATTTTAGTTAATAGTATATATTCAATAGAAGATGTGTGCAGATCATTGACCTAGATTCAATATATTAGTAAAAAATGTGTCCATAATATTAACCTAAGTCCACAGACCCATGCCATATAAGAATATAAGAATATAAGAATATAAGAATATAAGAATATAAGAATATAAGAATATAGCAATTTTAGAATATCCTCTTATCTTAGGCAATATATTTTATCTTAAGATACTCTTTAATTTGATATGGAGATGAAAATATGAAAAAAATTAATGCGGAAGTAGTTGCAAAAATATTAATACTATTAGGATTTTCAATATTCTATTTAAAAATTATTGTAAGTAATGAAATTCTCACATATGTACATCCAAGAATTATACCCTTTGCAATCTTTGGAATGATTTCAATGTTCATAATTACCTTATTTTTGATTTCAGATGTCTTTTATAATAATAGAAAAAAATTTAAAATTAAGAATCACTTTATCTTTATTTTTCCTTTGATTATGATACTTTTTATGCAAAGTAGTAGCGCAAATTCTGCCACTAAAGGAATTGATACAAATGGAAAGCTTAACGAATCATCATCTACTAACAGCTCTTCCAATAATTCAACTAACAGCTTGCCTTCCCTTAACTCAACATATGAATTGTATAGTGGAAAATCCGAAAGTGATGGGCAAGGTCAAGTAGATAAAATTCAGCTAAATATTGTGAATGATATTATAGAAGTAAACATTAATAACTTTGTATCTTCTCTTGATGAGATTTTAGGAAACCCTAAAAAATATGAAGGAAAGGAAATAGAAATTTCAGGATTTGTATATAGGGATAAAGATTTAAAAGAAAATCAATTTATAATTGCACGATTTATGATGGTGTGTTGTGCTGCTGATCTTCAAGTTGCAGGAATTGAATGTTCTAGCAGTGATTCAGGTTCATATGATAATGGTACTTGGGTAAAAATAAAGGGTAAAATCAAAATTAATACTTCTGAAGATGGAATAGATCCAGTTATAGCTGTTGAGAATATAGAAAAAGATCCTACTCCTGACACTTCTTATGTTTATCCATTTTAAAATATATGACAATATAATTTTCAGTCAACATGATCTCTATGTAAAAAAATTATAATGAATATAAAATAAGAATAACCTAACTTTCTACGTTGGATCATTCTTATTTTATAGCTCTAAAACATTGATGTCACATTTCCAGTAAATTTATCTACATAATACCATCCGCCAGTTGTTACGTATTCTCCTGTTGTATCATAGCAATGAATTACATAAGAGTTAGACTCATCATGATCATACTCAACTTTACTTGGAACATATTTTCCATTCGCTAGAAGATAATCTTTTACTTTCTCTACAGCTTCAATCGTTGAAATCTGAGTATTAGTGTTATTTATAGTAATATTAGAATTAAGCAGTGTTGTAATTCCTTGTTTTATTTTATATACATTTCCATTAGAAGAATCATAGTAATATTCACTAATATTGTTTCCAACTTGGTCTTCTGCAGAGAATTTATATAAACTCTTATCACTTAATCCTATTTGATTAATGAATCCCTTATTCTCATATTTAATAGTTCCAGAATCATTATAAATATTAATTATATCATACATAACCTGAATATCATTTGGAACAACAGTAGTAGTCTTAGATTCTTCCCAAGCTCCACTATCATTTAGATAATACCATTTATTATTATCATTAATCCATCCTGTTTCCATTATTCCATCACTATCAAAATAATACCAGTTACCATCAATTTTATCCCATCCAACTGAGTAAGCTTCTCCTTTAGTAAATTGCCATCCTTGACTGTTTTGTTTCCAATATGCATTAGCCATAGTAGAATTAGTAATTTGTATTGACAGGATAGTTAAGATTACTAAGGACAACTTTTTCACTTTATTCATTGCCATTCCTCCCTACACATATTACTATTACACCTTTTACCATGTGATGTCAATAATACTAATAGAATATAATAACTCTTAAAAAAGGAAAATACACAGATATCTGTTTCACATATTATATTTTCTTACCGCTTTTAAAACTTCTACTCAGATTTAGCTTTATAGATATCCAATTCAAGAATTAAACTTATGAATAGTAATTTCTAGCATAAACTAATGATTTAACCATGTTA
>NZ_JAKGTE010000059.1:0-17001 GCF_022324665.1 Clostridium sp. YIM B02500
ATTATAAATAAAAATAAGTGCAAATGTATAACCATTTATTTATGGTTTACACTTACACTTATACAGTACCAAATAGAGATAGCGAAAAATCAGGTGAATGATAATAAATAAAAGCTATCTCTTTTTTATTTTAATATGAAGTTATGTTTTAATTATTGACACAGTTTATGGAAAATATACAACAAAATAAATAAACAATATATGTTATAATTGATTTAATATGGAATATGATTATGCAGCAAATTTATGAGTAAATCATAGTATTTCAAAAAGGGTCATAATGGGAGAAGGATTTTGTAATGTATAATCGTGCTTTGTGTTCTATTCATGCTTGTAATAAAAGAGAACTTGATAAAGCCCCTAAAAATTGCCCAAGTCTTGATGAAAAAATAGAAGAAATTAATGAAGTCTACAAAGAAAAAGATAATCTTTATATAACTGTAATTTAATATAATTGATTAGATAGAGGTGGATAATGAAAACAGTAGTAATCTATAAATCTAAAACAGGCTTTACAAAAAAATATGCGAAGTGGATTGCAGAAGAGCTATCAGCAGATATTTTTAATGCATCAAATGTTGATATTAATATTTTGAATAAGTATGATACTATAATTTATGGTGGAAGTTTGTATGCAGTAGGCATTATTGGGATAGGATTAATCAAAAAGAACATTAACAAAATTAAAGATAAGAGGTTAGTAGTGTTTACAACAGGAGCATCACCTTTAAGAGATAATGTTATAAACGAAGTAATAAATAAAAACTTTACAGTAGATGAGCAAAAATATATCAAATTCTTTTATCTAAGAGGTGGATTTAATTATAATAAGCTAAGTTCTTTTGATAAATTTCTTATGACATTATTAAAATGGAAAATAAAAAATAAGAAAAAGGAAGATTTATCAGCAGATGAAAAAGGAATGCTTGCTATTTATGATAAACCAGTAGATTTTACAGATAAGAAGAATATAGGGAAAATAATAGCTTATGTTAATTCGTGAGAGTAAATAAATATAAGTAACTGTAGATTTATGATTCAAGTAAAAGTATTAAATTTAGGAGATTAGTATGGATGTAATAAGAGCAATAGAAGAGCGTAGAAGTATACGAAAGTTTAAAGATAAGGTAGTACCAAAAGAAATAATAGAAAAGATCTTAGAATTAGCAACTAAAGCACCGTCAGGAAAGAATCGTCAACCATGGAAGTTTATTGTTGCCCAGGATAACACAAAAGATGAGATGGTAAGAATTATGGAGAATTCACTACACCAGAATAAAAAAGAGGATAAATCTACTGGTAGCCTGGAGTCAAGTATGAATTCAATTAATGAAGCATCGGCAGTAATCTTAGTATTTAATACTTTTTCTAATATTGAAGAAGATTATAATCATCATAGATCACTTACTGATACTCAATCAATTGGGGCCGCAATACAAACAGTTCTTTTAGCAGCACAGGATTTTAAACTAGGAACTCTTTGGATTTGCGACATATTTTATTGTGACAGAGAAATATGCTCATGGTTAAATTGCAAAGATGAACTTGTAGCAGCAGTAGCAATTGGATATCCAGATCAATCACCATATCCAAGGCCACGAAAGCCATTAGAAGAGGTTGTAAGATGGATATAAATTTTGTGGGGCTAAGTAATAAGTGATTCTACGGTAAGACTTATGATGCTTGGTGTTTTGGTGGAGATGCTTCGATTGCAAATAAACTCGCAAAACTAGTTGCAAATGGTATTAAAACAGCAACTGCATCAGCGTATCAGCTATATGAAATTGAAAACAGTCCTCTGCCAGCAGTGGGTGGTTTAAATATTATATTAGACACTGATAATAATGCTGTTTGCATAACTAAAACGACCAAAGTTCATACTTGTTCATTTAATGAAGTGTCAGAAAATCATGCACTTAAGGAGGGAGAAGGAGATTTGTCCTTGGCATATTGGAGAAAGGCACATAAAGATTTTTTCTCAAAAGAATTAAAAGAGTATGATCTTGATTTTGATGAAAATATGGTTGTTGTTTGTGAAGAATTTGAATTAGTATGTAAATAGATAGTTGGTATAAAGTCGATAAAAATGGATTTTATTTTGAATAATAGACCAATGAAAGTATCTAAAATAATTGATAAGTCATTATATAAATATAGATAAAATCTATCGTTGACTTACAACAAATTTTTATATATAATTTACTTAAAAAATAAATAAGAGCTTATACTTTCATCACCGGATGATTGTATTATAAGGCATACAAAAGCCAGCCGTAGGTACGGTGTGTTTTCACACTATAAGGTTAGCTTTTGGATGCCTTTTGTTTTGAAGGAGGTCGCAAAATGATAATTAAAGAGTATAACTACTTGCCAGAAGAGGCTAAAAAAATAAGAGTAGAGGTGTTTGTAAAGGAGCAGGGCTTTGTTGAAGAGTTTGATGAAATTGATGGAATTGCTAAGCACATGGTTATGTATGAAGGAGAACAGCCAATTTCAACCTGTAGAATCTATTTTGATAGTAAGAAACAGTCATTTATCATAGGAAGAGTAGCTGTTTTAAAGGAATGGCGAGGGAAAAATATTGGGGCAAAAATACTTAATGCTGCAGAAGATAGTATTACTCGAGAAGGTGGAAAAAGCGTAATGTTGTCAGGACAGGCACGAGTTGCAGAATTTTATGAAAAACAAGGGTATGAAAAGCAGGGAGAACCTTATTTAGAGGAAGATTGCCTACATATATTGATGAAAAAGAATTTAGATTAATATAGGTAAATGAAATAATTACAGTAAAAGATGAAATAAACAAAAAGTAAGACGATTATATGATTCATACTAGAAGGTTATTGGGGAATGTAATCCTGCAATAATATACTATATGCTATTTAGGTTTAGATGTATAATTCATGAGAATACTTTGAAAGGGGCTTGATTCATGAATATTACATCTTTTCTTATTTACTGTATTATTGTTACAGTTACGCCTGGACCTACGAATATTGTAATATTGTCTACGGTAAATAATTGGGGGACAAAGAAAGCAATGGAGTATACATATGGAGCAACTATTGCGTTTGGTTTATTACTTATTATTTCAGCTATTTTAAATACTGCACTTATGGCGGTTTTGCCAAAAATTCTATGCATCATGCAGATAATCGGAAGTCTTTATATTCTCTATCTTGCTTATCAAATATGCAAGATGGATACATCAAAATCAACTGCAAAAGAAACGGCAACTTTTTTATCGGGTTTTCTTATGCAGTTTGTAAATCCAAAGGTCGTATTATTTACAATGACAGTAATTCCGAGTTTTGTTATGCCATACTATACTAAACTATCTACTTTAATGGTATTTGTTGCATATATAACAATTATTGGATTTGGTGCATTTATTATATGGGTACTTTTTGGTACAATCTTTAAGACATTTTTGCAGAAACATCAAAAAATTGTTAATATAATTATGGCATTATTTTTAGTTTATTCTGCAATAATAGTATCTGGTGTAGGCGAGCTGATTAAGGGGTGATCTGTGTGGACAAATTTGTATATAAAAAATCAGCAGGTATTATCGCGTTATCAGCAAGTTTTGCTGACTTTAAATATAAGAAACACTCTCATAAGGAATATGCAATAGGTGTAACGTTGCGAGGCATTCAGCAGTATAACTTAGATGGAAGCTTGCAATTATCTTATCAAAATGGTGTTATGCTTTTTAATCCTGAACAGCCACATGACGGAATGGCACATGATGAGACAGGTCTTGATTATATTATGTTATATATTGAGCCAAAATTATTTTTAGAGAGTATTGAAAAAAAGGATATAGTTCGTTTTTCTTCTCCTATTATTTATAATTATAGACTTGAACGACAAATATTAAATCTTTCTAATGCAATATTAAGAGGAAAAGATGAAGCATTGTGTAGTGAATTTTTTTTATCTCTTGCAGATAGTTTTACACAAACTGATCTTTGTATAAGTTACAAGAAAGAAAATGCTTTAATCAAAAAATCAAAGAATATGATTTATTATAACTTAGAGAATGTATTAAGGCTTGATGATATTTGTAGAGAGCTTAATATGTCAAAATTTCAGTTTATTAGATTATTTAAAGCTAATACTGGAATTTCACCATACCAATATTTTCTTAACTGCAAAGTAGAAATGGCAAAAAAGTTAATAGAGAAAAATAGAGATGTTTATTCAGCAGTAGCAGAGTGTGGTTTTGTTGATTTAACACATTTAAATAAGCATTTTAAAAGCATATATGGAATAACAGCATTTGAATATTTATCATACTTAAATTAAGGTGATTTTTCTATGACTTTTGTTAAATATAAAAATGCCCCAATAAAGGGGCATATATGTATGTGATAATTAATATTTATGGGGGATTTATATCATGCTCTAATATATCTTAAATAATACATAATATAAATATCACATATTTAGAATTAAATAGATCAAAAATGGAGTTTTGATTTGATTATGAAGACATTCTAGTTTGTGGATATTTCATAAAATTATTCATGTAAAAAATAATAAAAGCCCCTAAAATAAGGGGCCAAAAAGTGAATGGATTAAAACAAAAAAGTAACTATGAATTAAGGGTAACCAAGAGAACAAAAAAATAACACTCAAGAGGTTTCCTTTAATTATATGAAGGGGAAGTTTAAATAATTCTAAATATTAATAAATAATTCTTTGCATAAAAAAGACCCCAATAATGGAGTCAAAATGGATTTCGTAAATAATAACATAATGAGAAGCAATCATAGTATATGCGAGTTAAAAATAATTATTCATATGGGGGGGAACATTAGGCGAGATATTTAATAGAATCTACTTTTTACATATTGGTTTTTCCCACCATCCAAATGCGACTACTACCTTATCAATTGTTAAATTTGATGATTTTATAATTAGAGTATAGTTTCCACCTGGAGCTTCTATAAACTTTCCATCTTCCTCACCTACTAATGTTGTATTAGGAGGTACTATTCTTTCATATACATTAACTCCATCTTTAGGAACAATTCTAGTAGACTCAATAAATCTAATATCTACCTTGTTTTTTGGTATTGGCTTTAACGCAGTGTTGGTTGGAGAGGTCTTACGGGATACACAAGCTTTTTCAGGAAAACTAGTATTTAACCATATTTGGGCAGTTAAATAGTCATTAGATAAATTTGAAATAGTAAATACATTTGCATATAAATTAACATCTGAATTACGTGGATTTACTAAACCAGCCCAGGCATTTGAACCATTACCAACAAATAAAGTTTCTGTCTGGCCTACAAAGTATCTTCCTCTCATTGATTTATATAAAGAAATAGGAATGCTAACTACTTCTTGTAATTTACCACTTTTATTATCTAGTATATAATTACTATTATTTTCTAACATAAATTACATCTCCTACGGATTAATTTTTATAAATAGTACCATAGAGTTTCTTTATATATATAATATTCCGTAAATGCATAAAATGCTTATGTTATTAATAAAAGTAAGCCATAGCGCTGTAGGTATAGTATATATTTTATAATTACTTTACTTGCGGCAATATTTAGTTCTATATTCAGACGGAGAACAATTCCTGTACTTTTTAAATACTTTTCCAAAGTAACTTATGCCATTAAAACCTACATCGAGAGAAATATTAGAAATGGAATCCTTATTTTTTAGAAGTAGCTCTGCTGCTTTTGAAACTCTATATTCCATTAAGTATTCAAAAGGAGTTACTTTCAAAATTCTTTTAAAACTTCGACAGCACTCACTTTTGCTGATATTTGCAGCTCTTGCGATACTATCTAGATCAATATTATCTGCATAATTCTTTTGAATATATTGCATTGCCATTTTCACACGTTCATCATCATTTGATGCTGAAGGTACAGTTCTTTTAATATCTTCATTTATTTCTTTAATTAAGTTTAACCAAACAATACTTAAATAATTTTTCATTTCTAATTCATATCCATATGATTTTTTATGAGATAATATAAAAACTTGTTCCAGATGCGCTAAGATTCTTTTTTGCCAAGGAACGTCAGGTTTTAAAGAGAGAAATTTCAAATTATTACTCTCAATAATTGGAGATAAGTACTTTTTTTCAATAAGTGATTCTTCACTTCCTCCAATTAAAGTTGAATCAAAATCAATGGAAAACATCATGCAATCGATATTTTCATATGGTTTAATTTGATGAAGTACATTTGAATTTATCATAATTCCTTCACCTGGAGATAATATTATATCTTCATCTTCAATAAAAACTACTACTTTATCATATAGTGAATATGAAAATTGTACTTCCTTATGCCAATGCCATCTTATATATCCATCTTCAAACAGATTAAATTTGTCAGTATAAATTGCTAGTGGAAAATCATGAGAACCATGTTTTACTGTTTCTTGCAAATTATCATTTACTTCTATTCTTGTTGCTTGCATATTTATCATCTCGCTAATATAGTTTTAATTTTTGACAATATATTAATTGTTTAATGCCATAAATAATAATAAAATTATTACATATTTGTTATATTAAATCAATATAATTGCAATTAGCTAAAATATATATTGCAAATGATTATATGTGTTCCAATTCATAATGCACATTTAACAATACACAATTACGGCTAAAATTCTTGCAATATTTTTAGAATTATGGTGAAGAATTATTTTTGCAGTATATATAAGTTAATTAAGAATAAATACAAAAAGGAGGAAGTATAGTGAACTTTCAGCCAAGGATAAAAGGAATAATCCTGGTAATCATAGGAGCCATGTTATGGGGGATATCAGGTACTGCTGCTCAATACTTATTTCAGAAAAAGGGATTTAGTCCAGAGTGGCTTGTTGTAATACGTTTATTATCATCGGGAATAATTTTATTATTATATACTTTTATGAAAGGTGAGCAAAATATATGGAAAGTATGGAAAAGTAAGAATGATGCTTTGAGTCTTATATTTTTTAGTATATTAGGCATGCTAGGTGTACAATATACATATTTTGCAGCAATTAAATATGGGAATGCAGCAACAGCAACAATACTTCAATATTCATCACCAGTAATAATTACTTGTTATTTAGCCATTCGTAATAAAAAAATTCCAAAGCTTAAAGAAATTATTGCTATTGGACTAGCAATGCTAGGGACATTTTTTATAATTACAAAGGGGAATATTCATAGTATATCTATTTCAAGGTTGGCATTGTTTTGGGGAATTGCATCAGCATTTGCAGCAGCCTTTTATACTTTACAACCTCGCTTACTTCTTAGAAAATGGGGATCCATATTAGTAGTTGGGTGGGGGATGTTAATAGGAGGAATATCCTTTAGCTTTATTGAGCAGCCATGGAATTGCACTGGAATTTGGTCTACTAATTCAATATTAGCTATTATATTTGTAGTATTATTTGGAACGTTAATTGCTTTTACTTGCTTTTTAGAAAGTTTAAATTATATAAAGCCGACAGAGTCAAGTATATTATCATCAGCTGAACCTTTATCGGCTGCTATATTATCTGTATTATGGTTACATGAAGAGCTTGGAATAGCACAATGGATTGGAACGGCATGTATTATAACTACAATTATAATTTTGTCTCGTATAAAGCAATAAAAAGTTGTTTCAATATAGAATGAAAATTAGTTCAATATATCAGCATATTAATACAAAATGCTTAAGTAGATTAATAGATAGCTGGATGACAATGAGTCGGCAGGTATTGATAAAATCATAAGTATACTCATTAAGAGAATTCTAAATTACCCGTAGTAACTATTATAATTATATCCCCATAATTTAGCGGTTTCATGATATATTTGCGAGAATTAGGTTCAAAACGAATTAGCTCCTGTATTAATTGAGTGCTATCAACTATAAGAAGTATGGCTCTACCAGAAGAATTATTTTCAACATTATAATCAATGCCTGCTGATAAGCCTGAGTCTTTTAAGGTATACAGCCCTTGAGTTAAAGTTTTACTAGCAGCAAAAGCATTTACTGTATTTATGCTAAGTAATAAGAATAAAAAAATAGAAAATGTAATAATAAATTTTTTCATTATACTCACCACCTTTCATAATTTATAGTATTTGAAAGCGGTGAAATTATATTCAAAATATATTGTGGCAAGTTAAGAAAAATAGACTATTACAAAATTCTAAGAACTGATTTAGAAAATTATAGCTTGTCATACAATTGACATATTCATCTAGTATTATAAATTTATAAGATAGTTAATCATTATTTACCCCTTATTAAATAAATGATAACCAGTATTTAGAATGATCTATTACACCCTAGTAGATTATTCTTTTTTTTTGCCTTCATTTACTATGTAATTATAGTAGTGAGCTATAGCCATGTCCACTATAGTACTTACATAGGTATTTAAGTCAGGATGTCTGCTCTTTAATTCATTAACTTTTCTAACAGTAGAAGATCTAAGCATATAAGTTCGTTTAATATCTAGGAATTCACCATCAATAGGTGGAGCCATGCCATTTGCTAATGAAACTTTTCTATTATCTGCAAGGATATTAGAATTAGATGCTTTAACATTTTGGGTAGATGCTGCTTCATCATCAAATGAGATGATTAGAGCAGGATTATTAGATTCAATAGACGAGCCATTATTACTGTTATTGGACATAGCAATATTTTTTTCATCTTCATCATCATCAAATGAAAAAGATGAAATACACTTGCCAGAAATGACTGGTTCAGGTGTAAAACCAATTATTTCTTCATTCTCATCTGGAGCAAAATCATTTTTTAGTGGTTCATTTTTTTTATTTTACTCATAAGTGTTCTCCTTTACTAAATGTTATAATAAATTTTTTGTACATTCTTTCTATAAATGATAACAGAAAAGAAATGTATGCTTCTAAATATAAAAGATCAAATGAAAGAGTTCTGTTAATCACATGCAAAATTTGGATCTTACTTCTTGCAGGATAACTTTTTTGAAGAGCTATTTTGAATTTTCAGCTATCTCACTTAGGATATATGCAGAAATAGAAAAAATTCTAATATTCTTCACAATATTTATTCTAGAGAATAAATATTCTCTAGAATATTACCATAGAAGAATATATATTCTTCAGAATATGCTTGAAAAATGCGGCTTAAGGAGAGGTTAGTATTTAAATTGACAACTTTTAGTGGAGTATAATATATGATTGAATTTTTTAGAAGGGAATAAAAAATAATTAAGGCAATGATAAATTAATATGAAATAATTATTTATGAAAATAAATGTGGGAGGGAGTAAATGAAAAAAATATTAGTTGAGTCATCTAGAACTTGGTTAGATAGTGGTACTGTAATTAGGTAAAGTTTATAAGCTCAATTTTCTGTGACTATAAAAATATATATAGCACATCTGTTAACATTTTTATTTTATGGTTTGATTTTTGATTTAATAAGACATGGAATAAAAAAGAAGAGGCTAATAAATAATTGAGAGTGAATTCTAATTTAATATCAAAATTTAGTTAAATAGCATAATTAAATTTTTAATATTAGATTATTTATTGAGCAGTTTGCTTACTAAAATTTCAAATATAAACTTATTATTGAAAAGCATTATATCCAAAGAGATAGAAATTTAAATATATTTATAAATTTATATTAATTTAGCGAGGAAAAAAGTCAAAGCGTGTGATACTGCTAAGTGAGAGGTTTATAAATACGGTGAATTTGCGGAAAAAAATACAATATTCAGCACTTTATTTGAAAAAAATTAAATTTTTATGTTGACAACCTATAATATGTAACATATAATAAACAAGCAGATTAGTTGCGGGTATCGTATATCGGTAATACTCCAGCCTTCCAAGCTGGAAAGGTGGGTTCGATTCCCACTACCCGCTCCAAAAAAATAAAAAGTTTGCAACATAATAAATAATATGCGTTTTTAGCTCAGCTGGATAGAGCAACGCCCTTCTAAGGCGTGGGCCAGGGGTTCGAATCCCTTAAAACGCACCATATAATGGTGAACGTAGTTCAGTTGGTAGAGCGCCAGTTTGTGGCACTGGTTGTCGTGGGTTCGAGTCCCATCGTTCACCCCATGTAAAACATTAGTAGGCTGCAGGGAAATTGATTTAGTTTAATTATTTGCAAAAGCATCCTATTATGATTATTATTTTGGTTCACTAGCTCAGTCGGTAGAGCACATGACTTTTAATCATGGTGTCCCGGGTTCGATTCCCGGGTGAGCCACCAAATTGTTTAACCTAAAGTAGAGAAGGTATAGTTAAATATACTTTGATGCTTTAGGTTTTTTATTATTTAGGAAAGAAAAATTATAATCAAGTCAAATTTATAGATGACTTTGTAGGCAGAGGAAATATATAGCCCAAGAATTAGTTTTTTGTATTATTTAAGTTTATGCTATCTCTCGTAAAGGTTAAGAAAAATGATAACTTAGAATTAAAATGCGAAAATTTGAAATTCATGATAGCATATATAATAAAAATAACAGCTCTAAGGTAAATGTTAACCTTGGAGCTGTTAGATTTTAATAATATACTGTGATGTTATTAAATATTTTTCTTAAAATAGTTTTCTTTTTTAAAATAGCTGTAGAGTAGCACATATCTTTAAAAGCAGCATATTCACTAACAGTATGATTCTTATAAAATATAAAATTTATAAGTTCAATTTCTTCTTCGCTTAAATTTCTAAGAGCTAACTTTAAATCCTCACAATCACAGATTTCACATAATGAAGCCTCAATAGATATTTCTTGTGAAGGGATATCTTCTTCAAAACTAGCATTAAAACTTAAAGCATCATGACTGTCAGTAGAACTTCTGAAATTTGTTTTTCTAATCAAATCATTTACATTATTCTTTATTGCATTAGTAGCATAAGCAACAAACCTATGCTTCTCCAAATTATACATGGAAACAGATTTAAAAAGTGATTTATAACATTCCTGCTGAATATCGTAGGTGCTGTATCCATCAACAAAAGTTTTCTTTGAAATATTATAGATTAAAGGCTTAAACTCATCAGTTAATTTTTCTTTTGCGGTTTCATCATTATTTTTACATCTTCTCACCAGTTTTTCAATATAATCAAAATCCATATGAACCTCCTTTCTCACTTAATGGCTACAAAATAAATTAATTAATTTACATATGTTGTGTTCATTGTTAAGTTAATTTCTACATGTAGATATACGGCCGAGAATGTACATTTTACATAAAAATAGAAAATAAATTATATTAATTTATTGTAGATTGGGTTGAAGTAAGATTTTTATTAGAAATAACAGTCTTTTATGTGTGATTTATTCATCTAAATACAATAATGCATTTATGGAAAGTTTTGTAATACGATTAATTACGTGGATGACTAAGAAATGTTAGTAAGATAAGTTTTCTTATCTTTTGCAAGAATAAATAGTAGTGAGAATTGGTTGATTAATAGATAAGAATGGGAACAATAAGAGATTTAATGTGCTTAGAAGTATTTACATATATGATGTAGAAAATGTGTTTGGATACAATATGAAATTTAGTATAAAAAGAACTGTGGTAAAAAATAAATACAAAAATTATTTGGAAATAGGATTTTTGAATAAATTAAATTTGAAAAGTGTAAGAAAATAGTGGGAAATATTCATAAGAAATCTAGGCAAAAGGATAAAAAATGCGGCATAATAATAGTAATAGGCTATTTACTATATAGATATAGCCTATTACTATATTTTTTAGAAAAATGTAAAAACAGTATTATTAAAATGGACATTATGTCTGTAATGGGAAGCTTTTGCTAAGTTTTTTTGAGCATTTAAGAGCAATCTAGTTTTTTACAGAAAAAGTAAGGTGTAAGCAGATTGTATACACTAATATAAAATATATTGATTTAGCAAAGGACAATGATTTTATATGGAGTGGTTTGAGCAGGTGTGCTCTTAGTTGCAGGCCCATAGACAACAATTAGGTTTCTATTCCCTGGATATCTATTAAAGGCCTGATTGTTTGTTAGAATTATCTCAGTAGATTCGGCTATGTTGAGCTTTAAATTTCCATCGCTACTTATAAGTAGATAGTCAAAATAATCTACAGTAACATTTTGATTTTCTGTGTTTTTTGCCATAACAATTGCAGGATATTGCGGAGGATAAATAAGAAGAGCAGGTGCGTTTGCGTCAAAGAATCCAGTCACCTCGTCTCCAGCCACTACCATTTCATGATCCACAAAATAAGTTCCTGGAGATATCACAAAATTTACTGGTCCCCTTTCAATGCTTTCGAGTGACATTAATTTATAGCAACCTGCTGATTCATCATCTTGGGTTGGATAAAAATCCTCAATCATTGTAATGGTACCACTAATGGCCGTAAAACTTTGTATTGTATTTCTCCAATTTGCATTGAAAGAGAGGTGAGCTACTTGATTCATGTAGTAAGGACAACAAGGAAATTGTTTATTATACATGTATTGTATTCTCCTTTATTTTGATGTAGTTATAAGTCTCATTATAATAGTATATTAGCTACGTTGAGAAGTGTTACTTAGTGTCAAGTAGATATATATACGAAGAGTAAACTTAGTCTGTTAATTTTAAAAGATATTTATCAAAAGCTTTTTAATCTAAGTATTACTTTTGCAAAGAGACTAAAATAGTCATTTAATTGATCACAATAACATTGGTAAAAAAACGAGCTGGCTTCTTTTTTATTACTACTGAAACCCACATATGAATAGGAAATGTTTTTGGTATTTTAAAATATATATTATGTATGGAGTATATCATCAAATAAGCTTTGAAAGTAGTAAACCTATGTAGAGGTATATAAGCTAATAGATTATAGAAAATGAGGTGTTAATCGATGATAAGTAATGAAGATATGAGAATTAGTAAATTTATAAGCCTTATACTCAGGCATAAACCAGAAGAAATTGGATTAACTTTAGATGAATACGGATATATTAATACTTCTGATTTAATTAAGGGATTAAATAAAAAAGGATATAAGGTAACAATTTCAGATATTGAAAGAATTGTTGTAGAAGATGGTAAACAAAGATATTCATTTAATAATGATAAAACTAGAATTAAAGCGAACCAAGGTCATTCAATAAAAGTTAATCTTAAATTGCAAGCTGTTAAGCCACCTAAAGTATTATATCATGGAACTGCAAGCAGGTTTATAGATAGCATATGCAAAGAAGGTATTAAAAAACAGAATAGACAATACGTTCACTTATCAGCTGATATAGAAACAGCAACAAAAGTAGGTAAAAGACATGGAGAATTAGTTATATTTAAAATTAACAGTGAGCAGATGAATAAAGATGGATATAAATTCTTCCTATCTGAAAACAAAGTGTGGTTAACTGATTATGTTCCAGTAAAATATTTTGAGGTTTTTAGAACTAATTAGAATCCATATAATTCTATAAATAACCAGAGTTAGTTGTCAAAAATCAAAAATAATAACTAAAGCTAAAGAAAATTTAAATTTAATTGATTTTTATGTTTACAAAATGGAAGAAAAACTTCTTTAAGTATATGTAAAGCAAATGAGTTAGCTAACCTCAAAGGCTTAATTAAAATTATTTTTATATTTTAGGAGGAAAAAATTATGGGTTATTTAGGAATTAACATGTCAGGATCAAGTATACCAGTATATTCTACAAATATTGAGGATAACACAAGAATAGGAAGTTTGGGATACAAAGAACGATTTGCAGTTACAAGCAGTGGACCAATTGCAATAGTTATAAAGTTTGTAAATTCTTCAGGGAGCTGGGTTGATGGTAGATTAGATCCAGATGCTGATATTAGTGATTGGTGTGAATATTTATTTAGATCAAGCGCAATACCAGCTGGATATTTCCGCACTGATAGTACAGTAAGAATGTATGATTCATCAGGAAGTTTTCAAGCATCATATCCGGCAGGAACAGTAGTAGTACCATATACTGAAAGCAGATCACAAAATGGTACAAGTCACCCAGATTATCTTAGAATCAGAGCATTATATGATAGAAATGGAAATCAAATTTCTGATGATACTTATGGTATGTTCATAGATTGCAGGATAAGATATAATTCTGGTAATACTCCTGTTTATGGAAATTGGAATTAACAAGATATTTTATTAATTTAAAATAGAGGACTGTAGTAGATTTGTTATTATGCAAATCTTACTACAGTCCTTCTTTATTGTTCTGTTATTTCTTTCATATAATCTATTCCAACGATAGTATTATTCTTGGAATTTGGGGTGAAACCAGAATTATGAGATTCGTCATAATCATATGCAAGACCTAATACAAAATTACCTTGATTAGAGGAGTAAACTATATGAGTTTTTCCAGTGGAATTATCATATTTATTTCTTATTTCTTTTATATCATTAGGCAACACGCTTTTAGCAAGTCTTATTGCATTTTCATAAGTTACTTTTGTTGGATTTACTTCACATGCATAGGTATAATCAGTTAATATATCTTTGTATTTTTTATTATCTACATTAGGTATTCCAGCTTCACTGCCAACAAAGCTATTTTCAGTTTCATAGTAAGTAAGAGAAGAATTAGTTTTATCATAATTCAGTTTAGATTTATCCACTTCTTTATATCTTTTATCTCTTTCAGTATTATCTCTTTCTTCGTTTTCTTCAAAAATTGACTGATCTCTTGGAGAGTTTCCACGAGTTTCAGAATTATCATTTTTATTTGTATCTTTACTTGATTCTTCAGTTTTATTTTCAACTGTAGTTTGGTTTTTATCAGAATTATCATTTTTACCTATTGAGTTGCAGCCAATAGCTGTAAAAGATACTATAATTAATGTTGCAAGTGTTATGTAATTAAGTCTTTTCAATATATGTCCTCCTTATATAGCTTTAAAAAATAGTAATAAGAGATTTAAATATTAATAGTCAAACATTTAACATGATATTAAAGCTTTATTATGTTAAGCTTTAAAGTAAAAAATTGTATAATAAAATGTTAACATATAATAATAAAAATTGGAACAAGGATAGGTGGAGAGATTTACGGAAATAAAAGGATATATTAGTTGCTATTAGGCTTAAAAACCTCATTAAATAAAAATTATAAGAAAATTATAGGTAAACTAGAGAAAGTGTGTAAGAAATTAAAAAAAAGAAGGCTTATAATAGTAAGTGGGAACAGAAGATAAGTTCCCTCTCATAAATATTAAATCTCATATATAAAAAGTATCTAGCTTGTTAATTACAGGCTGGGTACTTTTTTGTAATGGAAGTAATTTGTGAAAAGGTGGTGAGTGCTTGGCAATGAAATTTTAAAAAGCAAGCAGAAAATAAAATAGGGATTACAGGAGGAGGTTCATGATTAATGAATTAATTAATTCAATTAATGAAATGTTAGTTGAAAAATTCCCAAATACAAAAATATATACATCAAAGCTAGAGAAGGAAATTGTAAGACCTTCTTTTTTTATTCGCTACGTTACCAGCAGGCAAGCAGACTTAAATAGAAATAGTTATATGAATACCATAACTATGAAGATTATTTACTTTGGTCCGCTAGATGAGCTTATGAATGTTGATTTAATAGCTCAAAATGAAGTTTGGGATGCAATGAGGGAAATCTTTAGTGATGGATATATAAAGGTACTAGGGAGAACTGCAAAGATAAGAAAGTTGAGAGGTAGAGCAAAAATGTCAGAAATACACTTGAAACTCAAGATAGATCTTGCACAAGACAGAAACTTTAATGCCCCTCAAAGCCCTAAAGCAGGCACATTTAATTTTAAAATTTAAGGAGGAATAAACATGGGAGAACCATCAGTAGACATTATTTTTAAAGAAGCAGGAATAACTGCAGCAAAGAGAGGAACAAGAGGCGTAGTTGTACTTATATTAAAGGATACAATGCCAGCAAATTATAGTAATCCAATAAAAATGGATACTATAGATGAAATGCCGGAAGCTTTATCAGATTTTAGTAAGGAACAAATAAAACTTGCCATGATAGGATATCAAAATCCACCAAAACAAGTGATTGCTTATATAGAAGCACCAGATGCAGCTAATTATTCAGAAGCTCAAAATTATTTGGAAACTATTAAATGGGATTATGTAGTAGTTCCAAGCATTGGTCAGACTGCAGATGGAAAGGCTGATACGGAGGCAAATATTACTTCAAGAGCAACAGATTTTGCTACATGGATTAAACAATTAAGAAGTGCTAAGGATATTAGAGTTAAAGCAGTACTTCCACATTGCCCAGTTGATAGTGAAGGTGTAATTAACTTTGCTACCGACGATATAAAAACAGCAGCTAGAACTTATACTGCTGCAGAATACTGTTCAAGAATTGCAGGAATGCTAGCAGGAACTTCGCTAAATATTAGTGCTACTTATGCACCACTTGCGGAAGTAGTAGATGTTCCGCATCTAAAGAAAGAAGAAAGAGATGCAGCAATTGATGCAGGAAAATTAATTTTAATTAACGATGGAAAGAAAGTTAAAATTGATAGAGCTGTAAATAGCTTTGTAACTACTATTGAAAATAAAGGTGAAGATTTTAAAAAGATTAAAATAGTAGATATTATGGATTTAATACATGATGATATTAAATCAACAGCTGAAGATAATTATATTGGAAAATATCCAAATGATTATGATCATAAGTGTCTGCTTATTGCAGCTATTAATGGATATTTTGAAGGATTAGAGCTTGATGGACTGCTTGATAGCAGCATTGAAGGTCAAAATATAGCAGAAATTGATTTAGATGCACAAAAAGCTTACTTAAAGAGTCAAGGCATAGATATTTCAGCTATGAAGGATCAAGAAATAAAAGAAAGTAACACTGGTTCACAAGTTTTTGTTAAGGGACAAGTTATTATTTTAGATGCAATAGAAGATATTAAATTTCAAATATATATTTAGACCAGCTAATAATAGTCAAGTAAAAATTAAAAATATATTTTTAATAAAAAAGTGCATGAGAAATAAAC